>CAYSYY010000482.1:0-3356 GCA_964435265.1 uncultured Gemmatimonadota bacterium | reverse complement strand
GCTCCGAGGCCGTTGCCCAGCGACCCATCATCGACCGTCAGCAACAGGACTCCGGCGGGCAGGTCCAGCCTGGCCGGATCGGCGTCGGGATCGAGGATGAGCGCCAGCCCCCGCGGTTCCAGACAGGTCGGCCCGCCGGATGCCCACGCCCTGAGACGGTCGCCGGTATCGCCGCGGTCGCCCAGGAGCCAGCCCTGCAGATCGACCGCCAGGGGGCCTTCGCCGCGCAATTCGATCCATTCCCCCGCCCCGTTCCCTTCGGGGCCGGGTGCGTCGGCCAGGATCTCGTTGAACCGTATCCCGGTCCGGTCCGGCGTGCCGCGACCGGTGCTCCGGCCCGGAGGGCCGAGGACCAGGAGCAGGATGAGGAGAATCGTCGCCATGGCCACCTCCAGGAATTCACCATTCCACACCTGCGCTCGCATACGAGGGCCGATGCATTGCCTGCGCTCGCATTCGAGGGCCGATGCATTCCGGCCGGGGGAGAGCCACGGGGGACTTGATCGGGGGGCGGTCCGGACCCGGATATTCAGCCGGAGGCTGTCCGGGGCACCTTGTTCAGGCGGGACCTCCGGGGGGTTCTTCATCCCTCGGCGGTCGGGCGACCGAGGGGAGTTTCAGCGACGGATCGGCGTCGAGGTCGAGTCCGTCGTTCGCGCCGGCGGCCAGCCGGAAGGCGCCGGCGGCCGCGATCATGGCGGCGTTGTCGGTGCAGAGCCGCGGACTGGGGAAGGCGACCTCGATCGAGCGGCGGCGGGCGAGTTCGGTGAGTTCCCGGCGCAGGAGGCGGTTGTTGGCCACCCCGCCGGCCACCCCGAAACGGGGGGCCCCGGTCTCATCCAGCGCCGCCTCGACACCCGCCACCAGGGCGGCTACCGCCGCGTTCCGGAAGGCTGCGGCCACCGCTCCCCGGCCCGTCTCGCGCTCTTCGGCCGGGACCTGCCGCCAGTGCTGCATCACGGCGGTCTTGAGCCCGCTGAACGAGAAATGGTGGCCGGGCCGATCCAGTCGCGCCACCGGGAAGGTGATCCCGGTCATCCCGGTCTCTTCGGCGATCCGATCTACGCCGGCTCCCGCCGGGTAGGAGAACCCGAGCATGACGCCGACCTTGTCGAAGGCTTCACCGACGGCGTCGTCGACCGTCCCGCCCAGGCGCCGGTATTGACCGAGATCCTCGACCATGTGCAGTTCGGTGTGCCCGCCGCTGGCGATCAGGATCAGGAAGGGCGGGCGCCATTCGGGGTCTTCGAGCAGCAGGCTGAAGATGTGCCCTTCGAGATGGTTCACCCCCACCAGCGGAAGCCCGGTGCCCATAGCCAGCGCCTTGGCGACCGAGATCCCGACCAGCAGCGCGCCCACCAGACCCGGCCCCCGCGTCACAGCGAGGCCGTCGAGGTCGGACCATTCCACCCCGGCCGTCTCCATCGCCTTCCGGATGCAGGGCAGCACCAGGCGCAGGTGTTCGCGCGAAGCGATTTCGGGGACCACCCCTCCCCAGTCGGCGTGGACGTCCTGGCTGACAACCACGTTGGCCAGGATGCTGCGCCACCCCCGCACCACGGCGGCGGCGGTCTCGTCACACGAGGTCTCGATCCCCAGAACGCGGGGGCGGTCCTCACCCTGTCCCGCGGCCATCGCCTTTCCCCTAGAATTCCGTAACCCGTACGACCGGCGGTTCCAGCCGCAGGAGGGTGATGCCGTCGGGGAGTTCGATCTGCGGTTCGACCGGGGTCATCCGGTCGGGGGGATGCTGCCGCAGATCCACCGTCAGGACGATATCGGAGACCACCATTTCGGCCAGGAGCCCGACGCCGCCCTTGACGGTAACGGTCAGGGTGCGCGGCTGGCTGACATAGCGTTCCGGACGGGAGGTCCCGGTAATGGTGACGGGGATACTGGTGAAGGTGCGCTGACCGATCTCCTGCACATCCTGGAGGATGCGGACCACGGCGGGCTCCCACGTGAGGTTGTAGATCGCGGGCGGGACCAGCCCGGCCTGAGCCTCGATCAGAACACGGGCGCGGTCGACGCCGATGGTGTCGGAAGGTACTTCCCGGACGACCATGAGGGCGTTCCGCGGTCCGGTGAGAGTAACCGAGTCCGGGATGGCCCGCAGCGGTCCGACGACGGTGTAGCCGGCCGCGGTCCGGATCCGCGCCCGTGGGGCCACCGGCACCCGGCGGGTGATCTTCTCATCCAGTACGATGGTCACCCGATCGGGCGGGAGAACCTCCACGATCTCCAGACCGAGGCCTTCGGGGGCATCGACGTTCTCGACGCCGAGGTTGAACTGGCCGCGGGTTTCAACCTCACTGACATCCTGCCGGATCGTGACGTCCCGCCAGGGTAGCGTCAGCAGGCGTTTCCCCTTGCCCTGGAAGCGCACCTCGATGGTGGCCGGCACCTCCTGGGCCACCACCCGGTCCGCAGCCACTCCGACGACCTCGAAGGGAATGGGGCGGACCAGCTCGTAATCCCTTTCGGTGGCGGTATGGAACCAGAGCAGCAGGGCGACCGCAAGCGAGCCGAGCTTCAATCCGAGATTCTGTGTCACCGGGCTGAAATCCATGGGGGGCGGAATCCCGTCCGCCTACTTCTTGATCGGGGCGCGCCCGAGCTCCTCTCCCATACTCACTTCGCCGTTATCGATGCGGATATGGAATCCACAGTCGGGATTGGAGCAGACCCACGCCTTGTACATAATGCTGGCGCCGTCCCGGCCGTAATCGGAGAGTGGTATCAGGGTTCCGTTGTTACATTTCAGGCATTCTGGAAAGGTCATGTCCATGCGTGATGCTCACCTCCCCTCCGCGCAACTGTCCACCTCATCCGCCGGTACCGAGAGCCGACCGGCGGTAAAGCGTGGTGAGTATAGAGAAGCCCTCCGGAGGGGTCAACCCCCTCCCATACAACCGGCCCGGCGGTGCGTTCGCCAGTCCCCCACCTTGACACTTCACGCCGCCCGGGCGTAGCCTCTGTTCTGCTTCCGGGAGGTCGCGATATCATGAACGCAGCCCTGCTCCTGCTGCTGGCCGTCCTCGCACTGGCGGCCGGGTACCTTTTCTACGGCCGTTTCCTGAGCCGCCGGCTCGGGATCGATCCGGCCCGGACCACCCCGGCCCACGAACTGACCGACGGGATCGACTACGTGCCGGCCCGCGCGCCGGTCCTCTTCGGTCACCACTTCGCTTCGATCGCCGGAGCGGCGCCGATCATCGGACCCGTGACGGCCGCCCTGTTCGGCTGGATCCCGGTCTTCCTCTGGGTCCTGCTGGGCTCGATCTTCCTGGGCGGCGCTCACGACATGTCCAGCCTGGTGGCCAGCATCAGGCACCGCGGCCGCTCGATAGGCGAGA
>CAYSYY010000481.1:0-3370 GCA_964435265.1 uncultured Gemmatimonadota bacterium | reverse complement strand
TCGATCGGCATAGCGGCTGGGTCGTCCCAATATCGGGATCGGATTCGGCCCAGCTCACGCCCTCGGGCGGGAAGAGATAGACCAGGTCGCCCTCGCCCTCGTCGGCTTTTCCGCCGAAGCGCAGGAAGCGGTAGGTGCCCGGCGGGATGCCGAAGGCCCAGAAGAGTCCGTCCCGGGCCGGCAGGGTCACCACCCGGGCCGGTTCGACGTCGATCCGGAGCAGATCCACCCAGTCCAGCCGGGCGGGAACCCGGCTCATGTCGATGGTGCCGCAGATGAGCGAGCCGGTGTCGGTCTGCCTGACGGCGCCAGCCCAGGTCCCGGCGGATGGAACGGGGGACATGCCGGCGGCACCGGCCGCGATCACGAGAGCGGCAACGGCGGGGGCGGGGAAAGGGCGTCTTCGGTGAGGAGTCATCGGCGAACCGTCTCCGGGGTGACCTGAGCACAGATGGATCCCAGTGTACCGCAGAATCGGACGGGAACGAACTCCAACCTGCGGGTGGCGGCGGTGCACGCGGGTATTCGTCGGGGTGCGGATCGCGGTTTCTCCCGAACCCGGCCTGGACTCGGAGGTCTGAGTATCCAATGATGGTGCTGCGCACCGGTTGTCTCCCGCTGAGGACCGTTCGATGCCGCTGATGAACCGCGCCCTTCCCCGGATGCTCGTATTCCTCTCGGGCGGTCTGCTCGGCCTGAGCACCGGATGCTCGGGCCGGACAGATCACGCCGGGACCTTCACAATATCGACCGATGAAGGAGTCGTTCGGGCAGTAAGCCCCGGCACACCCGTTCATGAAAGGGAGCTCTTCACCTACGAGCGGGTGCTCGTCCTCCAACAGGATCCCGAGCGGACGGCTACCCTGCTCTACTACGGTTCTCACCGGGATTGGGATGAGCCGGGTTTCCTCATGGCCGCCGACGGCCGGTTCTACGTACAGGACCGGGGGAACGCCCGGATCGCCGTATTCGATGCCGGGGGCCGCTTCTCCCACGGCATCGGCCGGGCCGGCGACGGGCCCGGTGAATTCGGCTTCATCTACCTGACCGGATTCACCGGCGGACAGCTGGAGATCTGGGATGGAGCGCGGCAGCGGATCACCTGGTTCACAACCGACGGCTTGCTCCTGCGGACCCTGCCCAGCCCGATCGGCGGCGAGCGGATCTGGTACCGGGCCGAGGACGATCTCATCGTGTCCCGCGAGTTTCATTCCGAGACGATCGAAGGGATCGAATACGTCGGAGCGGGTTTCGAGAGCCGGACGCCCGCGGGTGACCCGGCCGGAGCCGCCGCCACCCCGCTGGTCGCCCGTTTCTACCCCTACTACTGGGAAGGGCACAAGGGCGGAGTGGGGCAAAACGCCATGCGGTTCACCTGTCATCCCGCCATGGCCTGGACGCCGGAGGGGGAGATCGTCCTGACCGACGGCCTGCACCCGGTCCTCTGGCTCTACCGGCCCGACGGCACCCTTGTCCGCATGATCGAACTGCGCTTTCACCGGGTAACGGTCTCGCGCCGGGAACGGCGGCAGGAGCTGGCGGAGATCGATCGTAAGCTCGAGACAGCCACCGGCGACGAGCGGATCATCCTGCAGAGCAGTCGCGAGAACATCACCTGGCCTGAACAGAAGAGCTGCTGGATGTCGGTGGCGGTCGATGACGGGGGGTACTTCTGGCTTCGGATTCCGGAGTGGGAGGCCGATCCCGAGGGAGCCGGACCGGGCTGGTACTGTTACGTCCTGAGTCCCGAGGGTGAATATCTCGGCACGACCCGGGCTCCGGTCGTGGGTCGGATAATGCGGGGGCACCTGCTCGGCATCGTGGGCGATCCCGCGACCGGGCGGGACGACTACACCGTCTGGCGGCTCGTCCCGCAGGCGGCCGGCTTATCCTATCCCGCGCCCTGACCGGTTCCAGGCGGATCATCTCTGCCGCAGGATTGTGTCAGCGGCACCCGCCTGTGCCCGGCACCGCTCATGCGGCTCCTTCGACCGCGCGCAGCACCCGGTCCATGGCTTTCACGTAGCGGTCCCAGGTCACGGTCTGTTCATCGAGCTGGCGCCGGCCTTCGCCGGTGAGCCGGTAGTATTTCACCTCGCGGTTGTGGCTCGACAGACCCCATTCCGATTTCAGCCACTCCCGCTCCTCCATACGCCTCAAGGCGGGGTAGAGGGCTCCCTCTTCGATGTGGAGCTCAGCCCGGGTGAACTGCTGGATCCGCTTTATGATCTCATAGCCGTGCAGGGTCTCCCGGCTCAGGATCTTCAGGATCAGCAGGTCGAGGGTTCCGCGCATCAGGTCGAGCGACGATCGGCTCATGTTATATTCCCGGTCCCGATCCAGTTTCTTTGCAGCGACTACATAAGGTTTTAATACCTAAATACCTTATGTATGTCAAAATACGCTCACCCACGACCCAAGGTTTCATCCGCAGCGAGTCAACGCCATACCCGCACCGGCCGCGGTTGATTATCTTGTCGGCTCGCCGGCCCTCGAACCCGCACCCTGATCGGAGCTCGTCATGAGCAGGACCACCATCGCGGTCGCCCTTCTGATCGCACTGTACCTCGCCGCCTGTGAGGATAATCCGACCGAACCCGACGGAACGGACCTCGCGACCCTTACCCTGGTCGCCGAGGTGACCGTGGGGAACGAACCCCTGGATGTCGAGGTCGCCGGCGACTACTACGCCGTGGCCAACTACATCAACGATCAGGTCGGAGCTCCCAACAGCATCATGCTGATCGATGCCTCCACGCTCGCGGTTGTGGACACCGTCAGCATCCTGGGCAATCCGAAGGACCTTCTCTATCTCTCCGCCTCCGGCGTGCTCTGGGCCAACGACGACTCCAACCGGAAGATCACCGCCTACTCGGTGCCCGGCCTGGACGAGGTCGACGCGGTCTACGCCCCCGGCGTCGGAACCTGGAGCTGGAGTTCCCATCCCGCCGGCCTGGCCTGGGATCCGGACGGGGGAGGGCGCATCTGGACCGCCGACATGCGCAGCGGCCTGGCCTTCGTCTTCGCAACAGCAGGAGGGGCACCGATCGACACCTTCCGCTACCGCGAGGAGAAGACCACCTATTCCTTCGAGACCGGTCCGTCGGTGGCCGTGGATCCGGACCGGAACCGTCTCTTCATCGGCAACCTGGATGACGGGCGCATCGATGTCTTCGATACTGCCACCCGGGCCCGGATCGACACCGTGAACTTCGAGATCGGCTATCGGCCGAACTTCGTGGTGGCCGATCCGGTCAACGGGTACATCTACACCAACGAGCGGACCGCCGCCTTCTTCGTGGGTACGCTGCGGGTGTACGACAGCGATACCCTGGACCTGGTCCGCGAGGTGGACATCCGCGAGTACCCC
>CAYSYY010000480.1:0-3373 GCA_964435265.1 uncultured Gemmatimonadota bacterium | reverse complement strand
GATGGCCCGGTGGATCATGACCGGCCGGTGCCGCGCTCCGTCGGAGCCCACGTACTCGAGCTCGAAACGCTCCGGCATCGAGTAATCGACCTGCACCGTCCCCAGCTGCCATGACCGTCCCAGGCTGTCGTGGAAGTGGAAGTCGATCTTGGGTCCGTAGAAGGCGCCGTCACCCTCGTTCACGATGTATTCGAGCTCCAGGGTCCTGAGCGCGGCGTGCAGATCGGCCTCGGCCCGGTCCCACATCTCGATCGTTCCGACGTACTTCTCGGGCCGGGTGGAGAGCTCGATATGGTAGTCGGCGAATCCGAAATCGGCGTATACCTCACGGACCATCGAAACGGTGTCAATGACCTGTTCGCGCAGCTGCTCCGGGGTGCAGTAGAGGTGTGCGTCGTCCTGGGTGAAGAACCGCACCCGGGT
Source organism: uncultured Gemmatimonadota bacterium (assembly GCA_964435265.1). Lineage (GTDB taxonomy): Bacteria > Blakebacterota > Blakebacteria > Blakebacterales > Blakebacteraceae > CAYSYY01. Next base: position 2,950 of record CAYSYY010000480.1, on the reverse strand, counting down.
CAGCCCGTGCAGTACGCCGGAGAGCTCATGCCGGTGCACGATGCCCATCTCGGCCACTTTCCACGGCAGCTCGCGGTAGCTGCGCGGTTCCGCGGCGTATACCAGGCAGGCGCCGGGGCAGTTCATCGGCTTGACCGCGAAGGAATCCTCATCGATCTCGGTGAAGTACATGTTCTCGCGGTAATGCTCCCAGTGACCGCTCCGGTGCCACAGCTCGGCGTTCAGGATCAGCGGGGTGAAGATCTCGTGGTAGTGCCGTTCGGCCAGCTTGCGCCGCATGTAGCCGGTGACGGCGTTGAACAGGATCATCCCGCGGGGATGCCAGAAAGGCATGCCCGGCGCCTCGACCTGGAAGCTGAAGAGGTCCATCTCGCGACCGATCCGGCGGTGATCGCGCTTCTTCGCTTCCTCGATCCGGTGCAGGTGCTCCTCGAGCTGTGTCCGGCTCGGGAAGGCTACGCCGTAGATGCGGGTGAGCTGTTCGTTGGCCTGATCCCCCCGCCAGTAGGCGCCGGCCATCCGCATGATCTTGAAGGCCTTGAGGTAACCCGTCGAAGGAACGTGCGGGCCGCGGCAGAGATCGGTGAAATCCCCCTGCCGGTAGAGGGTGACCGCATCGTCGCCCTCCAGCCCGACCTCCTCGTCGGCCTTGAGATCATCGAGGATCCGCACCTTGTAGGTTTCTCCCTGATCGGCGAAGAGCGCCTTCGCCTCCTCGACCGGCAGAACCAGCCGCTCGACGGCGATGTCCGCGGCGACGATCCGTGCCATCTCGGCCTCGATCGTCTCGAAGGCGTCGCTCGAGATCGGCTCACCGAAGTCGATATCATAATAGAATCCGTCGTCTACGGCCGGACCGATGGCCAGTTTCGCATCCGGCCAGAGCCGTTTGACGGCATGGGCCAGCAGGTGGGCGCCCGAATGCCAGAAGACGTCGCGCCCTTGAGCCGAATCGAAGGTATGGACGAGGAAGGCACCGCTCTCGGTCAGCGGGGCTCCGAGATCGAGAAGCCGACCGTCCAGCTCGGCCGCCACGGCGGCCCGGGCCAGCCGAGAACCGATGGACTCCGCCACCTCGCGCGCACTGATCCCGGCGGCGACAGTGCGGTGACTGCCGTCAGGCAGAGAGAGAGTTATCGGTCTGTGTTTCGGCTCGCTCATGGATCCCGGATTCCGTTTTCGTCTGCGCTCCGCGGCGGGAATGCGAACAGCGAAACGGGGCGCGTCGGCCCGCAGCCATACACGGTCGATGGTGGGCGATACTGGAGTTGAACCAGTGACCTCCACGATGTCAACGTGGCGCTCTAACCAGGCTGAGCTAATCGCCCGAAATCACCTTAAGGCATTGGAACATCGGAAACTACGAGAAGGTTCGGGCAGTGTCAACAGGCAAGGGAGGGGCACTGCAAGCCCCAGGCTGAGTCCGGTTCATCAGAGCGATCGGAACAGCAGTCCGAACAGCACCGCCGCCCCGGCGCCGCCCAGGCCGGCCAGGGCGTTCACGACATCATTGTCGAGCCACCCCCACCCCGACCGGAGCTCCCGCACGGGTTCCCCGCAGTGGGTGCGCCGTTCGGTGATGCGGCCGCAGACACCACAACGCCACCGTCCCTGATACGACGCCCCCAGCAGGCTGTCGACGAACATGCCGACCACCCCGCCCGCGGTCGCCGCCAGGAAGAGAGCGAACGGAGCCATCCCGCCCACCGGGAGCGGCACGAATCCGGCGACTCCGATCACGGCGGCCCCGCCCACCGCGGCCAGAGTGCCGGGCAGCGTGACGCCTCCCGAGGTCCCGGCCGGCACGCGCCGCCAGGTCGTGACCAGGCGGGCATCCGGTTTGAAGGTGGTGCCGAGTTCGGTCGCCCAGGTGTCGGCCGTGGCCGCCGCGACGGCGCCCAGGAAGGCGGGCCAGGCGAAGCGGAGCGGCAGGCCGGCTGCCGAAAGCGCGAAGATGAACAGAGCCACCCCCCCGTTCGCGGCCACCTGGGCCAGATCACGCCGGGCACCCTTCTGTTCCAGGGCGGGCCGGGGTTCCCGCACCGACTCAAGAGATTGGGAGAGAAGGCTGGAGAGAACGAAGAAGACGAGCAGGGGCAGCGTCCATAACCATCCGCCGCCTCCGAACAGCCAGGTCGCCAGCAGGAAAGCACCGGCCGCGCCGTCGGGGCTCAGGGCGCGCCAGCGCAGCGCCCCCGCCGCCAGCAGCAGGGCCGCCGCCTCGGTCAGCAGCAGTATGAGCGGCTCAGCGGCGGCGTCGGTGATCAGAAGCAGCGTGAAGGCGACGGCCAGCGGCAGGGTCAGGTTGTCGGAGCCGCGGCGCGAGAGCGCCTCGACCACCGCGCCCACCGGAGCACAGATCAAACCAACCAGGTATCCGGCGGCCGCGGATCCGAGTCCGAAAGCTTCCCAACCGAGCGAAACGGTCAGGCCGGTGAGGGCGAAGACGGCCACCGAGCCGTCCCAGCTCTTGCCGCCGAAACCCTCGGGCAGCGGCAGGACCTGCCGTCGCTTTTCCCCGACGATGACGCCGGCGGCATCGGCGAACGCCATCACCAGAAGGGGTATCGTCACTAAAGCCGGACGTTCCCAGGCGGCCAGATAGAGGATGAGGGCCGCCACCGCGAACCAGGTCGTGCCCCAGGAGCCGGGGCGGGCGGCGTGCAGCGAGGGGAGCCAGCCCCGCCGGGTGCATCCGGCCAGGATGAGACCCGCCAGCCCGGCCAGGATAGCCGGCCAGGTCCGGGCGGTGAAGAGCAGCGGCGCCAGGGCCACCAGCGTGCCGCCGCCCAGGTGCACCGCCAGACGGGTGATCCGCCCGGGCACCGCGAGGGCCCGGCGCATTACCTCGGCGCCGGCCACGAGCAGGATGATCGCACCGGCACAGGCAAAGGTGACGAGGAGATCAGACATCGACGGTCATCCTCTGGACGCAGGCCATGCAGAAGGG
>CAYSYY010000479.1:973-3382 GCA_964435265.1 uncultured Gemmatimonadota bacterium | reverse complement strand
CTTGGTCGTCGAGCGAAGCAGCATTCACGACAACGGACGCTATGGCATCCATATGGAGGTCGATACAGACCCAGGCGGAGCGAACGAGCTTGCCATCTCCGCGTCTGGCATCCGAGACAACGCACAAGACGGTGTGTACATAGACAATGCACTCGACGTAAGCATAACAGGAAGTGAGTTTTCCCGAAACAGTGGGGATGGTGTACGAGTGGCTGGTGCCGCGGGTCAGGTGAGGTTCGAAGGCAACGTCTTCACGGACAATACTGACTACGCAGCCAGCATATCCCTTTCTTCAGGAACCTATGCCTCGTCTTCTGTCAATGACGGTTCAGGCAATGGCACCAATGGAATTGGTCTATCAGGAGTGCTTGGTGATAGCATTTCGCTACTACCTGAGCCTTATCTCCCTTATGTTCTTGGCTTGACTATAGGGAGAGGAGTAGCCCTGACGCTACCAGCAGGAACGATTGCCAAGACGAACGGATTCTCTGTACTCGGTGTACTTGCCTGTGAAGGCACGGCATCTGAGCCTGTGTATATCACCTCCCTTGCTGACGACAGTGTGGGCGGGGACACCAATGGCGATGGTAGTGCCAGCACTCCAGCGCCAGGAGACTGGGGATCCGTCCGGTTGGCAAATGAGGGACAAGCCGTCTTTGACCACACGATCATCCGCTATGGCGGCCAGTACGACTCGTTCTATGAGGTAGGTAATATCTACGCTCCGTACAACAGCACAGTCGTGCTTCGCGACTCCGAGGTCTGCTTTGCCGAGGAATCGGGTATCTCGATGAACCACCAACATGACGCATATTCTGTCATCACAGCAACCTTGGTCGTCGAGCGAAGCAGCATTCACGACAACGGACGCTATGGCATCCATATGCAAGTCGATACAGACCCAGGCGGAGCGAACAGACTAACGGTACGCGACAGCTCTGTCTACGCTAATGGCAGCGGGGGAATCTGGTTCAACTATGCGTCGGGTGTGATCATAGAAGGCTCTCGCATCTACGACAACATCGGCTACGGCGTCTACAATGGCACAAGCTCTCTCTATGTGAATGCCACCAACAACTGGTGGGGTGATCCCAGCGGACCGGCGCCCCATGGTTCCGGCAACGGCATCAACTACAGCCGCGTCTACGATCAGGACTGTGACTGCTATGTCATAACCCGATACTACGTAGACGCTGACCCGTGGCAGGGCAAAGACTACCATAGTGCTCACTACAGCGGGCAGAGCATACCCTGGAATGCCTATGAGGCCGATCCGGTCAACACAGCTAACGGCAACTATGCCTACCGGCGTACTGACCTTTCCATCCCGACTCGTGGACTGCCGTTGAGCTTTGCCCGCAGCTACAACTCGGCTTCTCCGCAGTCTGGACCACTGGGCTATGGGTGGACGCACGCCTATGCGGTTACGCTCACAGAGGATCTGGCAGAAGGCTTTGTGCTTGTGCGGTACGGAGACGGGCGCCAGGACCAGTTCACGATCAGCGGAACCGAGTATATCCCCCCACCGGGGACGTTCTCTGTCCTGACCAAGACGACAACGTTTCGCCTAACCCTCAAGGACCAGACAGTCTACAGCTTTGACGGGGTGGGACGGTTGGAGCGCGTCGCCGATCGTAACGGCAACGAGACGACGCTCACCTACTCGGGCGACAACCTGACTACGATAGCAGGCCCCGCAGGCCGTACGCTGTCACTGTTCTATGATGGAAACGATCGCATCGCACAGGTTCTGGACCCAGTCGGACGCTCCATCGGGTTCACCTACAACATCACGGGCGACCTCGCATCGGTCACCAGTACGCGCGGTTTCACCACGTCCTACACGTACGACAGTGACCACCGGTTGCTCTCGATCACGGATGCTAACGGCCATACCTTCGTGACCAACGTGTACACGGACGGGCGGGTGACAGAGCAGTTCGATGGCTCCGGCAACCGTTGGACGTTCGTCTATGACCTCTCGAATCGAGTAACCGTGGTCACCGATCCGCTGGGCCGGCAGACGCGCTACACATATGACACCGCTTATCGCCTCGTCGAGGAAAGGGACGCCCTCGGGCAGACTCTTTCGTATGCTTACGACGCTGGCAACAACCGCACCCAAACCGTGGACAAGCGAGGCTATGTCACCGCCAGCGCCTACGATGAGTGGGGCAACCTCTTGGTCCTGACCGATACGTTGGGCTACACACGGACCTACTCCTACGACCCGCGCAACAACCTCACGCGCCAGACGGACCCACTCGGGTACACGACAGTGTATACCTATGATCTGCAGAGCAACCTCCTCGCCAGCGCCGATCCGCTGGGCCAGGTTTCACACTGGGCATATGATGGGTATGGACAACCGATCAGCGAGACCGACGCGCTGGGCTTTACCACGCGACA
>CAYSYY010000479.1:0-960 GCA_964435265.1 uncultured Gemmatimonadota bacterium | reverse complement strand
CGCACTCAAGAAGCTCGGCTACCAGACGGCGATCACGGACGCTCTGGGCAGCGTATGGGGCTCCGTGTATGATGTTGCCGGGCGGCTCGTTCAGGAGACCGATCCGGTGGGCCACATAGTGACCACGGACTATGACCCTGCCAACCACGTGTTGGCGGTGCACGAGCCGCTGGGCCGGGTCACCCGATATGCCTACGACCGGGTGGGCAACCAGGTGATCATCACTGACACGCGGGGCGCCGTGACCCGTTTTGGCTACGACGAGAAGGACCGGTTGGTGAGCGTCACCGACGCCTTGAACCAGACGACGCACTATGGCTATGATGCGGTGGACAATCGAGTCGTGGTTACCGACGCGCTTGGATATATGACGACATACACCTATGACGCACTGAACCGGCGGACGGCAGTCGCCGATCCATTGGGTAACACCACCCGGTATGGCTATGACCCGTCCGGTAACCAGACCTCACTGACAGATGCCAACAACAATGTGACCCACTATGCCTATGATGCGGGTAACCGGCTGGTGGAGGTCACCGATGCGGAGGGCGGCGTGGTCCGGTACGGTTACGACGCCATCGGCAGCCGGACGGTCATGACCGATGCCAATGGGCACGTGACGCACTATGCTTACGACCCGCTCGGTCGCCTGGCAAGCACGACGGATCCACTGACCCACACGACAAGCTATACTTACGACGCCGTCGGGAACCGTGTCGGGCAGGTCAAGGCAGACAACACAGTGCTTACCTACACCTACGATGCGCTGGGGCAGATGACGGCGCTTGAGGCGCCGGGGCTGTCCATCGCCTATGCCCATGACCCGCTGGGCAACCGCACGACCATGACTGACGCCACAGGCACAACCGCTTACTCGTATGACGCCTTGGCCAGGCTCACTTGGGTCGCTGCGCCAACAGGGACGCTTGGCTACATCTACGACCTGGAGGGTAACCG
>CAYSYY010000478.1:1264-3387 GCA_964435265.1 uncultured Gemmatimonadota bacterium | reverse complement strand
TCGAACGCGAAGCCCGGGCGGTGGCCGCGCTCAACCACCCCCATATCGTCGTCCTGCATTCCATCGAGGAAGCCGACGGTGTCCATTTCATTACGATGGAACTGGTCGAGGGTGTACCCCTGTCAGATAACATCCCCGAAGAGGGCTTCCCTCTCGAACAACTGCTTGAGATCGCCCTCCCGGTCACCGAAGCCATCGCCGTCGCCCACGCCCGGGGGATCATCCACCGTGACCTGAAACCGGAGAACATCATCGTCGGGGATGACGGACGGGTCCGTCTGCTGGACTTCGGCCTGGCCAAACTGCGGGGTGAACCGGCCGGGGAGGCCGATGCCCCCTATCACACCGTCGCTCTCACCGAAGCCGGACTCATCCTCGGCACCGTGACCCACATGTCGCCGGAGCAGGCGGTGGGTCATCCGGTGGATCAGCGCTCCGACCTCTTCTCACTCGGTGTCATCCTGTATCAGATGGCCACCGGGAGACTCCCCTTCTCAGGCGATTCCCAGCTCTCGATCCTCTCCTCGATCCTCAAGGACACTCCGCCCGATCCAGCGGAGGTGGCCGCCTCCTGCCCCCCCGCCCTGGGCGGGATCATCATGCGCTGCCTGGCGAAGGAGCCGGCCGGACGGTACCAGACGGCCGACGATCTCCTGCACGATCTGAGGGAACTGGCTTCAGGGGCAGGGACTGCCGGGATGAAGGTAGTTGCACCGGATGAGCACCGGACCGGGCGGAGCGATATCTCATGGAGAAAGCGCATCAGTCTGAAATCGCTGGGGATAGCGGCAGCTCTCGTAATACTGGGAGCGACGGCTGTGCTCATGCTTCTGCAGCCCCGGCCTCCGTCAGTCGGCTCACTCAGTGAGCAGCGTATCACTTATGCCCTCGGGATGGAATCCGCTCCCTCCTGGGATCCCATGGGTTCCGCCTTTGTATACGAATCCAGAGAAGACGGGGACTGGGACATCTACCTGCGGCGTCTTGACGCTGTCCAGCCGGAGAACCTGACCGCTGCCCATGCGGGGGCCGACCGTCAGCCCGCCTGGTCTCCCGATGGCAACTGGGTCGCCTGTTCATCCGAGGAGCATAGCGGCATCATCCGGATCATATCAGTGACCGGAGGTGCGGGCGGGGATGTATTCAATATCGGCGAATCAACACCACGGCACCCCCGCCTGACATGGTCCCCCGACAGTGAACGGATCGCTTTCATCATCAACAACACCCTGCATATCTGTTCGCACCGGGATGGTGCCGTCGAACGGATCCCCCTGCCCACGGACGTATCCAGGAATGCCGCCTGGTCCCCCGATGGCAGCTGGATAGCCTGGAACGCCATGACCGGCGGTTCCAGCACACAGGCGCTCTGGCTCATCCAGCCGGACGGCACTGACATTCACAAACTGACCAGTGGAACGCATTACGATATACAGCCGGTCTGGTCTCGGGACGGGAGAAGCCTCTTCTTCATCTCGAATCGCTCGGGATCTGATGATATCTGGTGGCTTCCGATCAACGTCGGTGGCCGTCCCGGACGCGCTCGCAGACTCCAGACGGGGGATAGTATCGCCGCCTTCGACATCTGTGAGGATCCATTCAGAATCGTATTCACCACTTCCTCCAAAAGAGCCTGGATTTACTCCATCCCGATCGATCCCGGGCGCACTCTATTTCTGCCCGATGCGATCAAGCACACTGAAGAGCAGCAATACATCGAGGCTGTCGTGGTATCACCCGACAGGAACTGGATTGCTTTCAACACAGACCGGAACACAACCTGGCAGATATGGAAAATGGCCCTCGACGGGACCGGGGCACAGGAACTGGTCGTTGATGGTTACACGGGAGCAGAGGTCACTGACTGGTCCCCCGATGGCCGGGATATCCTCTTCTTCGCACGTACCCGGGATTACAATCGGGATCTCTATGTCACATCGGTGGAAGAAGGTACCGTCCGACCGCTCACCTTCCATGAGGCGACCGATTTCTGGGGACGCTATTCACCCGATGGAACAGAGATCGTCTTTTATTCCAATCGAGGAGGTGTGTACGACCTGTGGCTGATGCCCGCTGCGGGAGGTGAAGCGGAGCGACTGATGCCCCCGTCGGCACATGACAGG
>CAYSYY010000478.1:0-1254 GCA_964435265.1 uncultured Gemmatimonadota bacterium | reverse complement strand
TGAGCGAATCATGCCGCTCTGGTCACCCGACGGCCGGCAGATCGCCTTCGAGCAATATCTGTCCAGTAGTCACTGTGATATCGGCATCTTCAATCGGGATACCGGACAATCCCGCCGGCTGACTGAGAGCGAGTGGGGACGCATTCAGCCCTTCTGCTGGAGTGAGGACGGCAGCGTCATTTTTGCCAATGCTACCGATGGCATGGGTATTTCTGGAAAACACATCTGGGCCTTCTCGGTACCTGGTGGTGAGGCGACCCTGCTGCTGGACCTTCGGGGTACCGATCTCCAGCCGGAGACTACCATCTCTACCGACGGCGAACGCCTCTACTTCCCGCTTGCGGAGGAGATCGGAGATATCTGGGTGAAGCGGTAGGCAGGGTGTTGAGCGGGTGTTGACTCCCGCTCACGAAATAGTATCAACACTGCAGAGTACTTCCTGCCGAGGTCTATCGCGCGTATTAATACCAATCATCCAGCAGACCGTTCAGGATGAAGATATCCGATTTCTGAGACATTGCTGTCGTAACGAATGCAGTGCCATTTACGTTCAGACTGCCAAACATTGTATTATATCGCTCTTGTCCGAAGATCAATTCGGGATCCAAATCAGCAATCTTCTGCGTCACACCACTCAGAATATCCAGGGCATATATACAGGATTCATTCAACCGGGAAGATGCGATATAGAGGGTTTCACCATCACGAGACCAGCATGTGACCGTCTGTTCCCAATCGTACGTCACCGGATTGGGCCAGAGTAAAGGAGATACCGCCGGGTCTTCAGATAGAATATGGACATGTTCGTCCATGATTGCTGCAATCCAACGACCATCAGGCGACCACAGGGGATGTTCAACATATGGCTCGTAAATAATATGGTAAGAATCCGGGTTCCCTGTGTTGACAACAGCCAGGTCCCATTCCGTCTCCTGCCCGGTATATACGGAGCCGACCAACTTATCGCCGCCAGGGGACCACGATGCAGAATATCCCGCAATCCCCTCGGGGAATGCCTTGAAGGGACGTCTCCCCTCTACATGGGAGTACCAGATCCCGTTCCATTCCGACTTATCACAATCCACCCGGTAGGCAACGGATTGACCATCGGGTGAAATGATTGCCGGTGCTCCAATATGGATGGTGCCGAGTTCTGAGCTGAAATCATCCGGTGTCACTATGGGCTGGTCAGATGTCCCGCCGATCGTTCTGAGCCAGATCTCATATCTCCCTCGACGGTTCGTGATATAACTC
>CAYSYY010000477.1:1151-3393 GCA_964435265.1 uncultured Gemmatimonadota bacterium | reverse complement strand
TGGGTGGAGGGGGATCAGAAACCGGTTCCGGCGCATCGGAATGCGGCGCATCGGAATGCGGGGAAAGGAACGGGTTTCAAGAGCGGAAGCAGCACTATAGATTTTCCCTTGACAAACCCGGAGCGGCGAGCCTATCATGCGGCTCGCTGCAGCGCAGCGCCACCACACTGCAGCCCCCGTTCAGCCGCTGCCCAAACCTGTCCTGTGATCGCGCTTGCGCCGTGGCAGAGTCTATCTACCGGAGGTACGCTATGTGGACAGATCGTGCCTGGATTCTCGTGCTCGCTGCGCTGCTGCTCGGCGCGCAGCTCAACCTGACCGCGCTGGTTCCACTCCAGCCTGGCGGCACGCCGGCGCCCTGGTGGGTCGGGGGCATGCTGCTCTGGCCCTTTGATCTCAACAGACACACCCTGCTTCCTGCCGGACCGTTGCGCGACGCACTGACGCCGCTCCTCGGGATCGCCTCAGCGGTCTTTTTTCTGCTAGCCGCAGCCGCCCTGCTGCGCTGGCTGATCCCGGGCACGTGGTTCCCCTGGCTGATCGTCGCCGGCGCGGCGTTGTCGATCCCGCTGCAGGTGATCTGGCTCTCGCCCTGGGCCGTGCTGCCTCTCCTGGTCGACGTCGCGCTCCTGTGGGCCGTGTTCGGCCAGCATGTCAGCGTGGCCGGGCTGCGCGCCTGATGCAGCACACGACACCGCTGCCCGTACGCGCAAGGAGAGGGCGAGATGCGTGGTAGGAGCCTGAAGTGGGCCGGGCTGGGGCTGCTGCTGGTGACGGCGCCCATCGCCGCACGCTACCTGCTGGACATGGTTCGTGCCTATCGGCGGGTCGGTCGCAGGGGCACGCTGCTACGCTCTCCCTACGGGGAGATCGAATACACGCAAGGAGGACGGGGCCCCGCCGTCCTGGTGATCCACGGCAGCGGCGGCGGGTACGATCAGGGCCAGCTCATGGTCGAGGCCACTCTCGACGACGGCTTGCACTGGATTGCGCCTTCACGCTTCGGATACCTGCGATCTACCTTTCACGACGGTGCGACCTTGGACGAGCAGGCACGCGCCATGCCGCCTTGCTCGACCACCTGGGCATCGACCGGGTGGCGGTCGTCGCCCTCTCACACGGCGGGCCTTCGGCGCTCACCTTTTCCATCCTCTACCCCGAGCGGGTCTGTTCGCTCACCCTGCTCTCCGCCGGAGTGGCCCCCGTCTCGACCGCCGAACAGGCTGGCGCGAACCAGAGGGGCAGCGCGCTGACCACGATCTTCAAGCACGATTGGCTCTACTGGATCGCGTCCACGTTGTTCAAGAAACAGCTCATGGGCCTGATGGGTGCCACCCACGCGGTCATTGCCGGCCTGACGCCCGAGCAGCGGCCCCTGGTCGCGCGCGTGATCGACGAGATGAACCCGGCCTCGCTGCGCACCGCTGGGGTCGCGTTCGACAATCGTGCTGTTCTGCCAGGCAACAGGATCGCCGCCATCCGGGCGCCAACACTGATCCTCCACGCACAAGACGACACGCTGCAGCTCTATGCCAATGCCGAGTTTGCGGCAGCTACCATTCCGGACGCCCGGCTGGTCCGTTTTGACAAGGGCGGGCACCTGCTGATGATCGTCGAGCAAGAAGCCGTCCGCGCGGCAGTTCAGGAGCACATCCTCGACCACGCCGGCGAGTTCCTCTCGCCGAGCCCATAAGCGCCGCTCACAGCACGCAGGGGCCGTGAGGATGGGCGCGAGCAGACGGTAGATCGTAGGGGCGGGGAGGTAGATCGTAGGGGCGGGTTAGCGAATCGGAATTCGGAAACCCGCCCGTACAGCCGAATCCGCCCCTATAGGAGGACCCGACCGTACAGCCAGGCCCCTCTCTACGAAGCGGGGAGGGTCGCTCCGGCGGGGGGGCCATCTTCCAGCCGCCGCACGCTCGGGGTCAGGACAAAGAAGGCCAGCAGCAGCAGCACCACCGTCCCCGAGATCACCAGCAGCGTGCGCGGCCCAACGACGTCTCCCACCGGGCCCAGCACGGCCAGTCCCAGCGGCGCAGCGGCGGTAAAGAGGCTCTCCCGCGCGGTGAAGACCCGCCCCTGCATCTCGGGCGGCACGGCAACCTGCAGGATCGCGTCCAGCGAGGCAAAGGTCATTTCGTTGCACACGAAGCGCAGGAAGGAGGCGCCGATCCACAGCCAGAAGGCGTTGGCCGGTGCCAGCCCCTGCACGATCCCAAAGAGCCCGTACCCCAGCAGCCCG
>CAYSYY010000477.1:0-1141 GCA_964435265.1 uncultured Gemmatimonadota bacterium | reverse complement strand
CGCCGGAACCCGCCCCAGGTGCTCATCAGCAGCCCGCCGCCGATCATGCTCGCCCCCACCACTGCGCTGTGCAGGCCCCACGCCCCGGGCCCGCCCTGAAAGTGCTCGCGGATGATCAGCGGCACCAGGCGGTTGCCGGGGACGACGAAAAATCCCACCAGCGACATGCTGGCCGTGGTCAGCAGCAGGCCCCGCCAGTGCCACAGGTAGCGCAGCCCGGCCGCGGTGTCGGCTGCCACGGAGCGCCATCCCCTGCCCCGGCCCGCTTGATCCGGCGCCTGGGGCGCGGGCTGGGGGACGTCGAGGAAGAGCAGCGGGACAATGGCCAGCGCGGCGGTGCCGATGTCGATCGCCAGGACGGCCTCGATCGGGGCGACGGCGAGCAGCAGCGCCCCCAGCGGCGCGCCCAGGACGCGGTTGGCGCCGCGCCGGATCCCGTTCATGCCGCCCACGCGGGCCAGGTGCTCCCGGGGGACCATGAGCGAGGTCGAGGCGGTCATGGCCGGGTCGTGGAAGGTGCCGCCCAGCGCCCGCAAGAAGAGGATCAGGTAGACGTGCCACACGGCGACGGTCCCCCGCCAAAAGAGGTAGGCCAGGACGGCGGTGCACAGCGCGATCGCCCCGTCGGCGACGACCATGGTCCAGCGGCGGCTCCAGCGGTCGATCAGCGCGCCCACGACCGGGCCCAGGACCACGCGCGGCAGGAGGATGGCCAGGTTGGAGGTGGCCAGCACGGCGGCGGACCCGGTGCGCTCGGTCAGCCACCAGGTCAGGCTAAAGCCGACCAGGCTGCTGCCAAAGAGGGAGAGGGTCTGGCCGGTCCAGATGGTGAAGAAGCGGGTTTTCCATGCGGATGGGGTGGGCATGGTGGGTCCTTTGGGTTGGCATTGGGGATGGCGTCGCCGTAGGGGCGGGTTGGCGAATCGGAATTCAGAAACCCGCCTCTACGGATGGTTGCGCAGGGGGCGGGCACAGCGTCCCGCCCGTACGGATGGTTGCACAGGGGCGGGCACAGAGTCCCGCCCGTACGGATGATTGCGCAGGGGGCGGCAGATCAGAAACCCGTCCTGGCGCATCGGAATGCGGGGAAGAGAACGGACACGCTTTGTCAAGTCTGGCATTGGTCGATAGGCGTGCGACA
>CAYSYY010000476.1:0-3394 GCA_964435265.1 uncultured Gemmatimonadota bacterium | reverse complement strand
TCATGGTCGCCGGGATCGTGCTCTCGGCCCTGCTGCTGGCCTACCTACCCCTGACCCACATGTCCCATTTCATCGGCAAGTACTTCACCTGGCACGAGGTGCGCTGGAACGACGAGCCCAACCTGCGCGGGTGCGATCTCGAGCGCCGGCTCGTCGCCAGTCTCGCCCTGCGACCCACCTGGACGGCCCGGCACGTCGGAACGGGCGGGGGGAACCGATCCTGGAACGAGGTGGCCGCCCCGGTGTCCCCCGCTGAACCGGATCCATCCGGAGGGGGAAGGGGTGAGGGAGAGGTAGGGAGAGAAGGAGAGGGAGAGGGAGAGGGAGGGAGAGGGAGGGAGAGGGTGAGAGAGGGGACGGGAATCAGCAACCGGGGAAGGAAGGGATCGCCGTGACGCACCCGCTGCGGCCCGAAGATATCTCGCGGCGCGAGCCGGGTCCGCTGGTCCGGCTCGAGGCGGACGAACTCATGCCGCTGCCCGCCCCGCTGGACCGGCCGGAGGAGCTGCCTGCGTTCGCACCGCTCTCCGACGAGGTCCGAGACTCCAGCCCGTGGCTGCTCGATGACACCGTGGCGGTGCGGATCCCAGTGCCGCAGAGTCCCGAGGAGGAACAGGCGCTCATCGAAGCCTTCCTGCAGGGTCTCGAGAAGCTCTTCCGGCGGGCCGACAACTGGACCTTCCTGCAGCCGCTCCTGCTCACCATGGAACACTGCGCCCGATGCCAGACCTGTTCCGATTCCTGCCATGTCTATGAGGGTAGCGGCCGCGAGGAACTCTACCGTCCCACCTACCGTTCGGAGATCGTGCGCCGGCTCTACCACCGCTACATCAAGAGCGGCGGTCGGCTGCTGGCGGCCTGGCGGGCGGGAGCGATCGAGTTGAACTGGCCGCTCGTGGCCCGGCTGATCGAGCTCTCCTACCGCTGCAACCTCTGTCGGCGCTGTGCCCAGACCTGCCCGATGGGGGCCGATAACGGGCTGGTGGCCCGCGAGCTGCGCAAGCTCTTCAGCCAGGAGATGGGGATCGCCGCCAAGGAACTGCACGAGGTCGGTTCGGTGCTGCAGCTCGAGGTGGGATCCTCCACCGGCATGAACCCGAAGGTGGTCCGGGACAACCTCGAGTTCATCGACGAGGACACCTCGGAACGCGTCGGTTTCGATGTGGAAACGCCCTGGGATGTGGGGGGGGCCGACGTGCTCCTGATCCACAACGCCGGGGAGATCCTGGCCTGGCCCGAGAATCCGGGCGCTTTCGCCGTAGTGCTGAACGCAGCGGGCGTTTCGTGGACCATGTCGTCGGAGATCGCCGGCTACGACGCCGTGAACTACGGCGTCTGGTACGATGACGCCATGCTCGCGAAGGTGGCCGTACGGCACGCCGAGATCGCCCGCGAGCTCGGCGTGAAGAAGATCATCATCGGGGAGTGCGGGCACGCCGCGAAGGCCCTGACGGTGGTGGCCGACCGGGTCCTGACGGGGGAGCTGAACATCCCCCGCGAGAGCGCCCTGCTGCTGCTGCGCGATATCGTGGTCGGCGGGTGCCTCGAACTCGATCCCGCCCGCAACGATTTCCCCGTCACCCTGCACGATCCCTGCAACCTGGTCCGGCTGATGGGGGTGGTCGAGCCGCAGCGGCAGATCCTGCGGGCCCTCTGTCCGCTCTTCCGGGAGATGCCGCACCACGGGGTGGACAACTACTGCTGCGGGGGCGGCAGCGGCTTCGCCATCATGAGCTCCAACAACTTCGCCGACTGGCGCTTCCAGGTGGCTGGGCGCAAGAAGCTCGAGCAGATCCTCACCGCCTTCGCCGACTGCGCCGGACCGGAAACGCCCAAGTACCTCTGCGCCCCCTGCAGCAACTGCAAGGGGCAGTTCCGCGATCTGCTCGCCTATTACGATCTGTGGGCGAAGAGCCGTATCCTCTATGGCGGGCTGGTTGAGCTCATCGTCAACGCCATGACGGCGGTCCGGCCCGGCTTCATCGAGTGGGAGTGGCGGTAGGGCGGGAGATCAGCCCTTCTCTCAATACCGCGATCGGTTCCGCACCATCACCGCGGGCGGCGCCGCCTTTATCGTCGCTGAGCGACGATCACCCCCGGCGCATCGCCGCGATCTCGTCCATTGCCGCGATCGCCTGATCGATGTGATCTTCGGTGTTGAAGGGACCGATGCTGAACCGGACGGTGCCGTTGAGGTCGGCCGTGCCGATCTCCATGTGCACCTTCGGGGCGCACTGCAGGCCGGTGCGGGTGGCGATGTTGTAGTCCACATCGAGCATCATGCCCACGTCCCCCGCCTCCCAGTTCTCGACGTTGCAGCTCAGCACCGCGGCGTGCCGCCCGGGATCGTCGTCGCAGTAGGTGATCACACCGTCGATGGCCCGGAAGCCGTCGCGCAGCTTCGTCCACAGGGCCATCTCCCGGGCGTGGATGTTCTCCACCTCCTGCTCGATGACCCACTTCGTACCCGCGTGCAGGCCGCCCACTCCCTGCACGTTCATGGTGCCGCACTCCAGCCGGTAGGGGAACTCCTCGAGGTGGAAGGGATGGATCGAGCGCACCCCCGTGCCCCCCTGGCGGGTGGAACGGATCTCGGCGCCGGCGGCGGTGCAGATCCCGCCGATCCCGGTCGGTCCCATCAGGGACTTGTGGCCGGTGAAGGCGACGAAGTCGATCTGCGCGGCCTTCATGTCGATCGGCACCGCCCCGGCCGTCTGGCTGGCGTCCACCGCATAGGGGATCCCGGCTTCCCGGCAGCGGGCGCCGATCTCGGCGATCGGCTGCACGGTGCCGAAGACGTTGGAACAGTGGTTGATGATGCACAGGGCGGTGTTTGGCCGGAACGCCTTCTTCACCTCATCGGGATCGACGTAGCCGCCGGAGTCGTTGCGCACGTAGGTGACCTCGATCATGCCGTCGGTCTCGCGGTGGTGCAGGGGGCGCAGGACCGAGTTGTGCTCCACCGTGGTGGTGACCACGTGGTCGCCGGGCTTGAGCACCCCCCCGATGATCTGGTTGAGCGAGTCGCTGGCGTTGTAGCTGAAGGTTAGCCGCTCGGAATCGTCCCCGTTGAAGAACTCGGTGAGCATCTTGCGGGTCCCCTGGACGACCTCCTCGGTCGCCAGGGCGGCGTCGTAACCCGAACGCCCCGGATTGATCCCGTGTTTCTGGTAGAACTCGTACATGAAATCGTAGACGACCTGGGGCTTGGGGAAGGTGGTGGCGGCGTTGTCGAGGTAGATGATGCCTTCCATGTCGGCTCTCTCTCATCAGGTGACGGGGGCTCTTTCTGTATCGCTGAATATTGTCACACACCCGCCGGAGGGTCACGGGAAAAACGCCTGGCGCGGCCCGGATGACCACCGACGTGATTTCTCGCCGGCATCGAGAAGGG
>CAYSYY010000475.1:0-3398 GCA_964435265.1 uncultured Gemmatimonadota bacterium | reverse complement strand
TGAAGAGCCGATCGATGCCGTCGATGCCGTTGTCGGTGGTGCGGGGTGTGCCCGGAGGCAGGTTCCCCCTGAGAATGGAAAGCAGCCAGATGCCGGCCAGGAGTCCGAGCAGACCGCCGGCAAGGCCGAGGACGAGACTTTCGGTGATGACCTGGCGGACGAGCCGGGGGCGGGCGGCCCCCAGGGCGGCCCGGACCGCCATCTCGCGACGGCGGCCGCCGGCACGGGCCAGAAGAATGTTGGCAAGGTTGGCGCAGGTGATCAGCAGGACCAGGATCACGGCGGCCATGAAAAGAATCAGGGGCGTTCGCGAGTCACCGACAATGCCCTCGTGCAGTGGTGTCGCGCCGGCCGCTTCGACGTTACTCTCGCTCAGCCAGCTCTGTTCTTCACTCAGCGCCTGAGCAGCCGCTTTGATCTCGGCGGTGGCCTGTTCGACCGTCACGCCGTCGGCGAGGCGGCCGATCGCCTGATAGGCGGCGGTGCCGGCGTAATCGGGGAAGTTGGCCGGGTCGATCTTCATCGGCACCCAGAACCGCCAGACGTCCTGGAGGGGACGGTGCTCCCGGGGCATGATCCCCACCACCGTCCGGCTGTCCACGCCGCGCCCGCTCAGGTTGATGGCGCGGCCGATGATCCCGGGATCGCCGCCGAACTGGGACTGCCACAGCTCGTAACTGAGGATCACCGTTTCCGGCGCGCCCGGGGTCTCCTCCTCGGGCAGAAATGACCGCCCCATGAAGGGCTGTGCCCCGAGTACATCGAAGAAGTTCACCGTCACATAGCCCCCGTAGACATCGGTCGCTTCGCCCGTGCCGGTCAGGGCGTACGATTCCCGGGTGCAGGCGGCGACGGCGTCGAAGAGGGTGGTGCGTTCCCGCACGTTCTCGAGCAGCGACTTGCTGAAGGTCTGCACCGGCCAGACCTGGACGATCCGATCGGGCTCGGAGTAGGGGAGGGGGCGGAGCAGGATGGCGTTGACGATACTGAAGATGGCCGTGCCGGCGCCTATCCCGATGGCCAGGCTGAGGATGGCGGCCGAGGTGAAGACAGGAGCCCGCAACAGCGTTCGGACGGCGTAACGGACATCCTGGAGGACTCCCTGCAGGTAGAGCGCCAGCTTCGTCATACGATCCTTCTCCCTGGTGATCTGTTCGCATTCCCGGCGGATGTATTTCTGGTTCCCGAAGAGCCGCTCGGCCTCCTCGCGGGCGGCGGCGGGTTCCCAGCCGTCATCGATGAGTTCCTGTACCCGGCAGGCGATGTGCAGCTCGACCTCCCGGCGCACGTCCTCGCGCACCGGCAATCCGCGCACGTCGGGGCGGCGGCCGCTGATATGGCCGCTGCGCCTGATGCCGCGCCGGTTCAGAGCGTCGGGAACGGCGTCGCTCATTACAACGGCTCCCGGGCGGTGATCACCTGCCCCATGGCCTCGACATAGCGTTCCCAGGTCTCGAGTTTGGCGGCGAGCTGGTTGCGCCCCTCGGCGGTGAGGGTGTAGAACTTCGCTTCGCGCCCCGTGTCGGTCACACCCCATTCGGCCCGCAGCCAGCCCTTCTTCTCCAGCCGGCGCAGGGCGGGGTAGAGGGCGCCCTCCTCGATGGTGAAGGCATCCTCGGTGCGCAGGCGGATCTGGCGCGAGATCTCGTAGCCGTGCATCGGGGTCCAGCTCAGAGCCTTGAGGATCACCAGGTCGAGGGTGCCCTTGAACATCTCCAGAGAATCCTGCTTCATCATTGAAGTCCTTATTGAGATTCTTCGTGTCTTCCTTCTTCGTGCGTACCAAAGACCACTATCCATAAGACCACTATGGATACACACCTATATAACGATGATCCGCCCGGGAGGTTGCATCGAAAAGACGGGAATGATGCTCCGGGTGGAGCAGCCGCTACTCCGCCCGGAGCAGATTCACCGGATCGACCGTTGCGGCCCTGGCGCTGGGGATGCGGCAGGCCAGCAGTCCGATCGCAGCCAGGGACAGGGTTGCCAGCCCGAAGGAGAGGGGGTCGAGGGTGCCCACGCCGTAGACCTGGCCGGCCAGCAGGCGGGTACCGGGAAGGGAGAGCCCGATCCCCAGAATGAGCCCGATGAGCACCGGCTTCATCCCGCGCACCAGGAGCAGCCGGGAGACGCCGCGCGGGGTGGCGCCCAGCGCCATGCGGATCCCGATCTCCGGCATCCGCTGGGCCACGACGATGGAGAGGACACCGACGATCCCCACCATCGCGAGAATGGTGGCCGCGGCGGCGAAAAGGGAGGCCAGCACGGTGCTGATCCGGGAGGCCCGGAGCTGCCCGGCGATGATGTCCTCACCGGTCTTGATCTCATCCAGCGGCAGGTCGGGATCGACCTCGGCGACCGCGGCGGCCACGGCCGTGGTGAGATCGTGGCGGGGACGGCCGGAGCGGACGACCAGATGTCCCCAGCCCGACGGGAACTGGGTGAGGGGGATGTAGAGTTCGGGTTCGGGTTCGGACCGGAGGGAGTGGAAGCGGACATCGCCCACCACCCCGACGATGGTGGACCATTCCGAATCTGGGGCATCGGCTTCCCCGTAGGTGATCCGCACACCGACGGGCTCGCGACCCGCGAGATATCGATCCACGAAAGCCTGGTTCACCACCATGACCGGTTCCGTATCCGCATGGTCCTCCCCGGTCAGCGACCGGCCCCTCAGCAGGGGGATATGCATGGCCGGGAAGTACCCGGGGGTGACGACCCGCATATGAGCCATGACCGTCGGGGCGGCGGGATCGTCGGGGCCGGGGGCCAGCGTCCAGGAGGAGGGCACGCTGCCCATCTCCATGGGCAGGGGGGTCACCACCCCGGCCGCGTCCACGCCCGGGATCGCTCCGACCCGGG
The DNA here is from genome assembly GCA_964435265.1 of uncultured Gemmatimonadota bacterium. GTDB lineage: Bacteria > Blakebacterota > Blakebacteria > Blakebacterales > Blakebacteraceae > CAYSYY01. The sequence goes on along the minus strand of CAYSYY010000475.1, from coordinate 533 downwards.
CCAGCAGCTCGCGATGGAAAGTCCGCCGGTCATCGGGGCTCTGGTATGTGTTCGGAAGATCGTAGCTGAAGGTCAGGATGTCGTCGGGGGAGAAACCCACCTCGACCCGGCCCAGCGCCGCCAGGCTCCGGGTCAGCAGGCCGGCGCCGATGAGCAGGGCCAGGGCGAGGGCGACCTGAACCGTCAACACCCCCTCCCGGAAACGATGGCTCTTCCCCGACGCCGTGCCGCCCCGTCCCCCCGCCCGGAGGGTCTCGCTGAGTCTCCCGCCCCCCGATGTCAGCAGGGAGAGGAATCCCAGCACCGTCCCCACGGCCAGGGCGGCGCCCACGGTGAAGAGGACCGAGGCGGGACCGATGGTGACCTCTTCGGCCCGGGGCAGGGTGTTGGGGGCCAGGCGGTCCAGCAGCCCGATCCCCCAGACCGCGAGAAGGAGGCCCAGTGCGGCGCCGGCGAGGGAGAGCAGGAGGGATTCGGTCAGGTGGAGGCGCGCCAGCACCCCCCGGCCGGCCCCCAGGGCGGTCCGCACCGCG
>CAYSYY010000474.1:0-3404 GCA_964435265.1 uncultured Gemmatimonadota bacterium | reverse complement strand
CTGGGGCTGCAGGCGGGTGTCGCGCCAGTGCCAGATGTCGAGGACGACCTGGCTCTCTTCATCCTCCTCCTCTTCCTCTCCGGCGGTCCCCGCCGCTCCGGCCTCCCCCGGCGCTGCTCCGGTCTCCGCCGCCGCCTCTTCCCCCTCTGCTCCAGCCTCAGGCTCCGGTTCCGGCCGCGGGGCGGTCCCGAAATAGAGCCGGCGCCCACTCCTGGAGAAGGACGGCCGGCCGTGCTCGCTCACCCCCCAGCCGGCGGGGATCCCCGGAGAACCCGAGGCGGCCGCGATCCGGGCCGAGTCATCACCCCGGTTCCAGAGATAGAGGCTGAAGGCGGGATCGTCACGGTCGGCGTCGTCGCGGTCGGTCAGGAAGGCGACCCGGGAGCCGTCTTCGCTGATCGCGATGCTCCGGTAGGCAGCCACCCCTTCGGCCAGGGGAGTGATTCCGCCCGAGGCGGTCTCGACGGCGTAGAGGCCGTCGATCTCGCCGTCCGGGGTGCGGGTGGCGAAGACGAGCAGGTCGCCCTGTTCTGAGAGGGCGTATTCGGTCACATGGGCGTACCGCTGCTCGGAGCCGTCGCGCAGACGGCGCAGGATGAGTTCGGTGCCCGGTTTGCCTTCCTTGCGGGTCGCTTCTTCCTGCTCCGCCGCTTCCGCCGGTTCCGTCGTTTCGACCCGTTCCGGCTCCCCCGCGGTTTCCTCCTCGACCGGTAGTGGTTCTTCCATAAGGTAGGCCGCAAAGGAGCCCGATTCGGCGGGCAGCTGAAAGGAACGCACTCGTTCGATCGCCAGCGTCTCTCCGGTCGCGAGTTCCAGGATCAGCAGACGTGACTTGGGCTGCTCAACCGGCTCGAGCTTTGCCCGGCGAGCCTCCTTTACGGCCTCTTCGGTGGGAGCGATCAGGTAGAGGATGCAGCGGCTGTCGGCGGTGAAACGGGCCGCGGTACCGTTCAGGACCACGTGCTCCGCCCCGGTGCTCAGGTTCTGTAACCGCAGGAGGACGTCCCCGCCGTCCTGGGGGGCGAGGGTGTAGAGGACCCACCGACCGTCGTCGGAGATCTGCTGTCCCTGCAGGCGGTTCCAGTCGTCGTAGACGCTGTGGTCGAGGGGGCGCCTGGCGGTCTCCTGCGCCGCCAGGGGGACGGCCGGGCAGAGAAGCCGGAGGGGGAGGGCGAGAAAGACCGACAGAAGGACGGGGAGAGGGACAGAAACATGGCGGCGACGGCGGAGGTTCCTCATCTCATGACTCCTGGATCGCTGGTTGCACCGGGATCGGCCTGACGGTTCGAAACTCAAAGCATATGTAGCACCTGGATGGAGCGGCCGCAATTGGTGTCCCGCGCGTCGGCGGGCCGGTGTTTATTATGACGGTCGATCCACGAACTGATCCGCGGATCCCATATGCCTCACACCGGCACCGGACCCCGGGGCCGGGGGAGAAGAACAACATGTCCGACCAGCCGAAGAACCCGCTCGTCGCCCGGCCGACCGAGGACTGGCGCCTGCTCGAAGCCCCGGTGCCCGAACCCGCCCCCTTCCTGCATACCGATCCGTGGCGCGTGCTGCGCATCATGGGGGAATTCGTCGGAGGCTTCGATGATCTGGCCCAGCTGGGGCCGGCCGTGACGATGTTCGGATCGGCCCGGACCACCGAGCAGGATCCGATCTACTGGCAGGCGGTCGAGACCGCCCGCCGGCTCGGGGAAGCGGGTTTCGCCATCATCACCGGCGGCGGGCCGGGGATCATGGAAGCGGGCAACCGGGGCGCGGCCGAAGCTGAAGCCATCTCGGTCGGACTGGGGATCGAACTGCCGTTCGAGCAGAAGATCAACCGGTACGTGAACCTCGCGGTCGGATTCCACTACTTCTTCATCCGCAAGGCGATGTTCCTCAAGTACGCCCAGGCCTACCTGATCTTCCCCGGCGGATGGGGCACGATGGACGAGATGATGGAGGCCCTCACGCTGATCCAGACCGGCAAGATCCAGCGCTTCCCCCTCATCCTCTTCGGGGCGGAATACTGGGCCGACCTGCTCGCCTTCTTCTCCGAGACGATGATCGCCCGGGGAAAGATCTCGCCGCAGGACCTGGATCTCATCTCGGTGACCGATTCACCCGAGGAAGTGGTCAGGATCGTGGTGAAGTCGTTCGAGGAACGCCGGCGGGCCCGGGCGGAGAGCAATCCGGACGACTGGGCGGACTGAACGGCGCCGGCACCCGACCGGCTACCGGAGCAGATCTCCGGCCGCGCGGATCCGGCGGTGAAAAATTTTCACCATCCCTCGATGGTCAGCGTCACCCGCCCCGAACGCCCCTCGTCATCCATGCACACCACCTCGTGCCGACCCGCTTCCGGGTACAGGAAGACCGCCTCGGTCGGCACGGACCGGGCCACGAGTTCACCATCCACGAACCAGTAGAGGGTGTGCACGTCGCTGCCGACCGACGCCTCGAGCCTGATCTGTTGATCGGAGTGCGGCGCCCCGGGGCGCAGCAGGTAGCGCACTCCGGGCGCCGGTGAGGTGATGACGGGTGCCTGCCCCGCGGCGATCGTCCGGCAGAGGGGATTGTGTCGCGGCAGGGTGGGGACGGGGTAGCCGTTCTCCTGCATCCAGGTGGCGATGGCCGGAGGCCATAGGACGAAGGTCGTCCAGGTGTAGGCGTGACCGGCCCGGCAGTGGGGGCAGAGCCGATCGCCGGTGCTGTCGTCGATGGCGATCAGCACATGCATCTCGCACGGGGTGTGGGGGGAGATATCCAGGATGTAGAGCTCACGTTTCGTCTGCGTGCAGGCGGGGCCGGGGGGGTGGCCGGAGAGGGCGCAGACCTCCCGCTCGTCCACCCCGGGCGGGCGCTCGAACCAGCTTCCCCCGTCCGGTTCCAGCGTCGTGGCCAGATCGAAGAGCAGCGGCCCGGCCGCATCGGCGCCCACCAGGGCGGGGGATCCCTGACCCGAGAAGTTGCCGAGCCAGACCCCGATGGTGTAGCGGGGGTTGTAGCCGATGCTCCAGGCGTCATGGTGGCCGTAAGAGGTTCCGGTCTTCCAGGCCAGCCGCGGCAGGTTGACCGAGAACTCCCAGGCGGTGGGGAAGTCGGGCCGCTGCAGCCGGGAAAGGATATCGGTCAGGATGTAGGCGGCGGCGGGGGAGAGGAGGGGGCTCCCCTCGGGCCGGGGATCGGTTTCGAGCAGACGCCACGGCTGCCAGGTCCCCCCCCGGGCCAGGGTGGCGTAGAGGTTGGTGAGGTCGAGCAGGGTCACCCCGGCGCCCCCGAGCACGAGCGAGAGGCCGTAGTGCTCCCACGGTTCGGTCAGGGTGGAAAGCCCGCCCCGGCGCAGGAAGGCGTGGAAGGTCTCGGCTCCCAGCTCCCGCACCAGGTTCACCGCCGGCACGTTCATGGAATGC
>CAYSYY010000473.1:0-3413 GCA_964435265.1 uncultured Gemmatimonadota bacterium | reverse complement strand
ACCGCCGCCCAGCTGCGCGCGGGGGCGGACCGGCCGGCGATCGGCGGGGCGGACCCGCAGAACCCGGTGGACGGATCGGCGGAGGCGGACGGGATGTGACTTGCGGCAGCTCATCTCCGGGCTCCTGACGGCATGCGGGCATACCGGGCACGGGCCAGGACCAGCATGACGATCACGCCGATCGCCACCCGCACGAGGTGCCGTTTCAGATACCAGGCACTGTCACCGAAACTCGTCTCGGCCACGGCCGAAGAGGCGCTGTAGACCATAAGCGTTCCCAGCGCCACGAGGATGAGCACGAGGGTGAGAACGGTGGTATCCACGTGCGGGATCTCTCCGCCGCCGGTGGTTCCGGACGATCGGTGGGCGTTCAGACCGAGGGTGGGCGCCGGGCCGCGCTCCGGTCCGATCCGCTTCCTGCGCCGCCGGCTCATTCCGCTTCCCCCCCCCCGCCGATCGCGGCGATCAGATCGTGCACCGCGGCCGTGAAGCGATCGCCTCGCTCTTCGTAGTTGCGGAACATGTCGAAGCTCGAACAGGCGGGAGCCAGCAGGACGGTTCCGTCGGGTCGGGCCAGTTTCCAGGCCGCCGTGACCGCCTCCTCCAGGCTCGGCGCCTCGTGGAGCGGCACCACTCCCGCGAGCTCGGCGGCCAGGTACGGGCGCGACTCACCGATCAGCACGGCCGCCCGGCCGCAGCGGGCGAGTTCGGCGCGCAGGGGGGTGAACGCCACGCCTTTGTATCTACCGCCGGCGATGAGAACCACCCCGGAGGCGAAGCCGCTCAAGGCGGCTCTGGCCGCATCCACGTTGGTGGCCTTCGAGTCGTCGTAGAAACGCACCTCTCCGATCTCCCCGACCAGCTCCAGCCGGTGGGGGAGTCCCCGGAACGAACCCAGCGCGCGCTCGATCGCTTCGCGGGACGCTCCGTGGCGCCGGGCCGCGACGGCCGCGGCCAGGGTGTTGGTCAGGTTGTGCGGCCCGGGCAGGGGAACGCACGCCAGGGCGAAGAGGACCTCCTCGACACCGCTCCCGGGCAGGCGCGCCACCGCGACCTGCTCCCCCGCCCGCTCCGCGACCCACGCTCCGGCCGTGCCGGGATCGGGACCGAGCGTGACCGGGATCAGGTGTCCGGGGGCCGGGGTGACGAGCCGGGCGCCCCCGGGATCGTCGGCGCCGTAGATCATCCAGTCGGCGGCCGTCTGCCGTTCCCAGAGGCGGGCCTTGGCCGCGGCGTAGGCCGCGAGGGTGGGATGACGGTCGAGATGGTCGGGGGTGAGGTTCAGCAGCACGCCGGTGACGGCGTGGAAGGTTTCGATGCGTTCGAGCTGGAACGAGGAGAGTTCCAGGACCACCACGTCCAGGTCGGGCTCGCTGTCGACGATGGCCGCGAAAGCCCGTCCCAGGTTGCCGCCGGCGACGGTCCGCACCCCGGCGGCGTGCAGCATCGCGGCGGTCAGCGCGGTCGTGGTCGACTTACCGTTCGAACCCGTGATCCCCACGATCGGCGCCGAACAGTACCAGGCGGCGGCTTCGATCTCGCTCACGGTCGGCAATCCCCGGGCGATCGCTTCGGCGGCGATGCCCTCGGCCGGATCCACGCCGGGGCTGAGCACGACCAGGTCGACACCGTCTAGCAGGGTCCGGGAGTGCCGGCCCGTCTCCACCTCCACCCCCGCCTTTGTCAGCTCTCCGATCCCGGTCGGATCGAGGACGTCGGGAGCGATGTCGCTGGCGAAGACGCGCGCTCCCCGGCGGGCCAGAAGCCGTGCCACGGCACGGCCCGAGGCGCCGAGGCCGATCACGACCGTCCTCTGTCCCGCGACGTCCATACCCTTACTCCCCTCCGGTCCCCTCGTCGCCGTCGGCGGCCGCCTCGACCGGCGGCGGCCAGGTGCGGTTCTCAGGCGTGAGGGGTCCGGGGGAAGGAGCTCCCTCCGGCCCCGCCTGTCTCGCCAGATTGAATGTCAGCATCCCTGTTCCTCCTTCACCGGATCTTGAAGGTCGACAGGCTGATCAGGGCCAGCAGGATCCCCAGGATCCAGAAACGGATGACCACTCTCGACTCCGCCCAGCCGAGGAGTTCGAAATGGTGATGCAGGGGCGCCATGCGGAAGACCCGGCGGCCTTTCCGCCACCGGTAGGAGGCTATCTGGATGAGCACCGAGGCGGCCTCGAGCACGAACACCCCCCCCACGATGATCAGCAGGAACTCTTTCTTGAGCAGGATCGCCATGCCGGCGAGCGCCCCCCCCAGCGCCATCGAGCCGGTATCGCCCATGAAGACCTGGGCGGGGTGGGCGTTGAACCAGAGGAACCCCAGACAGGCTCCCACCAGGGTCAGCGCGAAGATGGTGAGTTCGCCCGAATCCTCGAGGAAAACGATGTTGAGATACTGGGCCGTGTCCACCCGACCGCTTACATAGGCCATCAGCATGAAGGCGAAAGCGGTGATCCCGACCAGGCCGATGGCCAGACCGTCCAGCCCGTCCGTCAGATTCACGGCGTTGGAGGTGGAGGTGATCACCAGGATCACGATCGGGATATAGAAGATCCCGAAGTCGAACATGGTGTCCTTCACAAAGGGGATCATGGTGGCCGAGGCGTGCTCGACCGGCCCGGGGGGCCAGACGACCATGATGATACCGACGATTAGCCCCAGGACGACCTGACCGAGCAGCTTGTACCGGGCGATGAGCCCTTTGGGGAACTGCCTGACCGTCTTCAGGTAGTCGTCCACGAACCCGACGCCACCCATCCAGACCGTGCAGAGCAGGATGATCCAGGTGTAGTTGGTATCCAGTTTCTGCCAGAGCAGGGTCGGGATGACCGTCGCCGCGAGGATGAGCAGCCCCCCCATGGTCGGGGTTCCGGCCTTGGTCAGGTGCGTCGCAGGTCCGTCGGGACGGATGTGCTCGCGCAGCTGCCAGCGGGAGAGCTGCCGGATGAGCCAGCCTCCCAGGACGAAGCAGATCAGCAGGGCCGTGACCGCACCGTACGCGGAGCGGAAGGTGATGTACCCGAAAAGTCGCATGAAGCCGAAGCCGGGCTGTTCGCTCAATGGGAAGAGAAGGTGGTAGAACATCGCTCACGCCCCTTCCTCACGCTCGCCGGATCCGCCGGCGGTCTCCCTGACCAGATCGGCGATCCGCTCGAGTCCCACCCTCCGGCTGCCCTTGAGCAGAACCGCGTCCCCCGGCTCGAACCGGTCCTGCAGTTCCCGCCAGGCCGCCTCGACATCCTCGGCGATCAGCACCGAGCCGTTGGGCATGCCCGCGGTGCGCGCCCCCCCGGCGACCTCGGCGGCCCAGCGACCGACCGCCACCAGGAGATCCACCCCGTGCTCGACCGCTTCGGCCCCCACCGAACGATGCAGCGCCGCCGATCCCTCCCCCAGCTCCAGCATGTCCCCCA
>CAYSYY010000472.1:0-3418 GCA_964435265.1 uncultured Gemmatimonadota bacterium | reverse complement strand
GGCTGATAGACTACTTACGAGCGCGTCAACCCGGTGCCACCGCAGCTGACGCGCAAGCCGTTATACAGAGTATGGGATAGGAGGCCTGCACATTGACGCCGCTGTGAGCCTGATCAAGATATCTGATGGGTGTGGGTGGGGATTTGGATCACAATCTCTAAGGGCAGAGCGTGTATTACCCTACGAGAGTCTGAAAAGAACCCCCTCAAAGAGCTTGCCTTAAGCCTCCGAGGGGGTGTTCTCCTTCAGTATCGATTAACCCCAGAAGGAGAATGTACAGTGTACCAGCCTCTGCTCCACGACCCAAGATTCTTTCAGTACCAGTCCATGTGTGACGACGAGTTGGCCGAGGAAGCTCGCCAGAAAGGTTGTCCTTTTTGCGGGGGGCGGCTGCATCGGGCCGATTATCCCCGCAAGCCTCGGGGGGGGCCGAAGGAGATGGAGTCGGAGACGGTCATGCGCCGCAGCTTCTGTTGCGAGAAGTGCCGGCGCCGCACAACCCCGGGTTCGCTTCTTTTTCTCGGCCGCTTGGTGTACTTCAGCGTCGTGGTCGTTCTGGTCGAAACGATGCGCCGGGGAGTGAGTCAGGACCGTCTCGTGTCGTTGCAGGAGCACGTGGGTGTCAGCGCCCGGACGCTCCGGCGGTGGCGCCGGTGGTGGCAGACGACTTTTACTCAGAGCGGTTTCTGGAGGTTGATCCGGGGCCGGCTGCGACATCCGATCGCGGCCTCGGATTTGCCGCTGGCTCTCCTGGACTGCTTCGACGGCGACGCCCGTACCCGGTTGCTGGCTTTGCTCCGTTTGCTGCTGCCGATCTCGGTGGGATCACCCTCGCTGGAGCTCATTGGATGAGGGTGCCACAGACGGGCACCGAAATCCGCAGAGGATGCCCCATGACGAGCTGAGATGGACTCCATAGGATGCGCACCGTCGTGAGAACGAACCGGTTGAGACCGCTCTCAGGAGGGTGTGCACGTCATGGCCGACCATCCCGGACCATCGCGAGCAGAGCGCTGGGCGCACCTGCGTTTCTCTGTTGTGGGGCCGTTGCTGGCTGCTCCTCCGGGCCCGGGTGAGCTACGGGGCGAGTTGGAGAAACTGGCCGCCAAGACCTGGATCCATCCCTTCACTGGCGAACCGGTCCGGTTTGCCTTCTCCACCATCGAGCGCTGGTATCATCAGGCCCGCCGGGCCAAGACCGATCCGGTGGGAGCGCTCGGCCGCAAGATCCGCAAGGACGCCGGCCGGCAGAAGGCAATGGGCAAACGGCTCGCTCAGGAGCTGCGCAAGCAGTATGCCGCCCACAAGAACTGGAGCTATCGCCTCCACTATGACAATCTTGCCGCTCTGGTTGCCGCAGACCCAGATCTCGGATCTCTGCCGTCCTATGCCACGGTACGCCGGTACATGCACGCCCACGGGCTGGAGCGACGTCGCCGCCTGGCCGGCGTCGATGTCCCCGGTGCTCGCCGGACCGAATCCAGGCTCGAAGAGCGTGAGGTGCGCAGTTTCGAGGCCGAGTACGTCCACGCCCTCTGGCACCTCGACTACCACCATGGCTCCCGCAAGGTCCTCACCCCCCGGGGGCAGTGGGTCACGCCGCTAGCTCTGGGCATCCTCGACGATCACTCTCGCCTGGCCTGTCATGTGCAGTGGTATCTGGCCGAGACAGCCGAGAACCTCGTTCACGGTCTCTGCCAGGCTTTCCAGAAGCGCGGCCTGCCGCGCTCGCTGCTCACCGATAACGGCTCGGCCATGATCGCCGGTGAGACCACCCAGGGGCTTACCCGTCTCTCCATCGTTCACCGCACCACTTTGCCATATGCCGCCTGGCAAAACGGGAAACAGGAAAATTTCTGGGCCCAGCTTGAAGGACGCATGTTCTCCATGCTCGAAGCAGTCTCTGATCTGAGTCTGGGCCTGCTCAACGAAGCCACCCAGGCCTGGGTCGAGATGGAGTACCACCGCCGCCTGCACTCCGAGATCAAACAGACGCCTCTGGAGCGATACCTCACGGCCTCCAACGTTGGCCGACCCTGTCCTGACAGCGCGGATCTGCGCCTGGCCTTTACCAGCGAAGTGCGACGCACCCTGCGTCGTTCCGATTGCACCATCTCCATTGAGGGCTGCCGCTTCGAGATCCCGTCCCGATACCGTCACCTCTCGCGGCCCACGCTCCGTTATGCTTCCTGGGACCTGACCCACGTCTGGATGGTGGACGAACGCACCGGTACCATCCTCTGCCGAATCTATCCCCTCGACAAAGCCGCCAACGCCGACGGCCACCGACGCACCATCCCCACCCCAGAGGATCCCGCCGACCTGCCCGAACCCCAACCCGGCATGGCTCCGCTGCTGCAGCAGCTCATGGCCGACTATGCCGCCACCGGGCTCCCCCCGGCTTACCTGCCCAAGGACAGCATCGTCTCTAAACCCAAACACGACCCCGAGGAATCCCGATGAACCAGAAGCTGCTGGCCCTCTACGGACTGAAATGGAATCCCTTTGCTCCCGACGTGCCGGTCGAAGCCCTGATGCGCTCACCCCGCATCGATACCTTCTGCTGGCGGGTTGAAAATCTGACCCGGGAAGGTGGCTTTGCCCTGATCACCGGTGAGACCGGTCTGGGCAAGTCGGTCGCTCTGCGCTTGCTCACCGATCAGCTCCGAACCCAGCGCGAACTCTCCGTCGGCATCCTCACCCGCCCCCAGGCGGGCCTGCAGGACTTCTACCGCGAACTCGGCCACCTCTTCGATGTCCAGCTCGCTCCCCATAACCGCTGGGCTGGCACCCGTGTTCTCCGGGAACGCTGGAAAAACCACATCGACGCCGCCCTGATGCGCCCTGTCCTGGTGATTGACGAAGCCCAGGAAATGATGCCTTCCGTGCTCACGGAACTGCGCCTGCTCTGCACCGCCGAACTCGACGCCCGCTGCCTGCTCACCGTTGTCCTCGCCGGCGACCTGCGGCTGACCGACAAGTTCCGTGCTCAGGAACTGCTACCCCTGGGCAGTCGTATCCGTGTCCGTCTCGCCCTCACACCTGCTACCCCACAGGAACTCCTCGACTGCCTGAACCATGTCCTCGCCCAGGCCGGCAACCCGCATCTGATGACTCCGGATCTCATGAACACCCTGGCCGAGCATGCCGCCGGCAACTACCGCATCCTCATGACCATGGCCGGCGAGTTGCTCGACGCCGCTGTCCAATGCGACGCCAATCAGATGGATGAGAAACTCTACCTGGAAGTCTTCGCCGTCCCCAATACCTACAAACGAAAACAGCCCAAACAGGCCGTACACCAATGATGCTGACCATCAATTACCATGAACTGCGGACTATCAATTACCGTGATCTTGCTCACTGGCGAGCGAGATGGATTTCACGGTCTTCGCCATCGAGGCGAACATGCCCGAGT
>CAYSYY010000471.1:250-3423 GCA_964435265.1 uncultured Gemmatimonadota bacterium | reverse complement strand
ACCTGACGGTGCTCGACCGTCTGGCCGAACACCTCTGGGCACAGCGGGAACAGTAGCACTCGTTTCGATCCGGCACGGGCGGTCCCCCGGACCGCCCCGCATCCGAGGAGGTTCCACGGTGTCCCGACTCCGCCACGTACTCACGGGAGCGATCGCGCTCTGTCTCGCCCTCACGGCCCTGTCGCTCTTCCTGGGCGGCTGCGACGGTGACGGGCCCAATGCGAAACTCAAGACCGAGATCGCCCGGCTCGAGGTCTACGATCCGACCGCCAACACCTGGACTACCCTGAGGCCCATGAACGAACCGCGCAGCACCGCGGCGGCGGTGGTCATCAACAACAAACTGTACGTGGTCGGAGGCCGCGATCTGGAGCGAGGCTATAACGCCCTGAAGGTCCTCGAGATCTACGATCCCGGAACGGATTCGTGGACGCGGGGAGCCGATATGTTCACCAAACGATGGGGACCGGCGGCGGCGGCGCTGGACGGGAAACTCTACGTCGTCGGTGGATCCCTGACCGCCGACATCATCTACGACGTCGTCGAGATCTACGATCCGGCCACCGATTCCTGGTCGACCGGCGAGTCGATGGATACCGCGCGCTACCGCCCGGCGATCGGCGTCATCAACGGCAAGATCTACGTCGCCGGGGGGATGGGAATCGTGAGCGGGAACCTGCAGGACGTCGCGACCATGGAGGTATTCGATCCGGCGGTCGGTCACTGGTTGTCCCTCGAAAACATGCCGGCCGCCCGCGGGCAGTGCGCTTTCGGAGTCCATGACAGCCGGCTGTACCTCCTCGGCGGTTTCCAGTGGATCGGGGAGGACAAGAGCACGCTCACCCGGGTCGATGCCTTCAGTCCGGGCGGGGCCTGGACCACCGGTCTGGCTGCGATGTCCCCCGGCCGGGCGGAGACGGCCGCCGGCGTCATCAACGGGAAGATCTATGTGGTCGGCGGCCTGACCGAGTCGGGGCAGTCGAAGCAGTTCCACAACCGGCTCGACATCTACGATATAGCGACCAACAGCTGGACGACCGGCGCCCCCTCGGACACGCTCCGCGCCGAGGCCGCGGCCGGGGTCATCAACAGCAAGCTCTACGTGGTGGGAGGTTACGACCATTGACGGTGACGGCGAGCCGCTTCTGTCTCCCGGCGGTGATGATGAGCCGCTCCCGGCCACGGGTTGTCTGATTACAGAGAAAGGACGACGCAGTCATGTCCCTGCGATCAACCGTTCCTGTGTCCTGGATGCCGACCTTCCGGGTCGGCATTCTCGTGTCCGCCCTCCTCCCGGCATCCGCCCTTATCCCGCTCCTGCCCTGCCCGTCCACCGCCCAGTCGGGGCCGGGTATGACGGGAATAGCGGTTCCCGGAATGTCCGGCCGCGAGGATGCCGGGGTGACCCTCACGCTCCAGGACGCCGTCCGGATCGCGCTGGATGAGTCCTTTGACATCCAGAGGTTGAAGGAACGGTACCTGCAGCTCTCGTACGGGCTCGAAACCGCGCGGCGCAGCCTGCGCACCCGGGTCATGCTGAATTCGATCCTGCCGCACGTCCAGGAGGGGTACACCAGCTACTTCTTCACCGATTTCGCCGGAACGATGGGTTTCTTCGGATTCGAAGAGTCGCTGCGCCGGGCTCAGACCTCGCTGAGCGTCGTCCAGCCGCTCATCACCAACGGATACGTGAGCCTCACCAGCCGCCTGCGGGGATACGAACGCACCATGCATCGGCTCCCTGCCGGCGCCACCGCCGATATCCGGTACCTCATGCCGCAGCTGGCGCTGGAGTACACCCAGCCGCTCTTCCAGTACAACGCCGTGAAGGGACAGCTCCGCGAGGCCACGCTGGATCTGGAAGCACTGACGTTGAGTTACCCGGAAGTGGAGCTGCAGCGGATCAACGAGATCAGCGACGCCTTCTTCCGGCTCTTCGCGGCGCAACGGCTGCTGGATATCGAGACCGACGCCGCCACTCAGTCCGTCCGGGCCGCCGGGGCGATCCGGCAGCGCTGCGACCTCGGTCTCGCCTCGGAGTTCGAGGCGGTCGAGATAGAGGTCGCCGCCCGCAACGCCCGGGACCGCCTGATGCGGGCGCAGGAAACCCTGCTGCGCACGCAGCTCGCCTTCAAGCGGGCGGTCGGGATCGATCCCGACGAGCCGATCCGGGTGGCTGCGAGCGATGAGATCCGGCCGTGCCCGGTCGATCCCCAGCGGGCCCGCGAGCTGGCCTTCAGCAACCGCTCCGATATCCGCCGGGCCGAGATCGAGGTCGCCAAGGCCGATCTCGAGATCGGGAAGGTCGCCAGCTGGAGCCGTCCTGATCTCGAGGTCTATTTCGGCTACGACGTCTCGGGCAACTCGACGATCGGGGGACTGGGCTATGCCGACTCCTGGGCGGATCACTTCGATGCCGCCTTCCAGGGCGACAACATGCTCCGTAACACCAACGTGGGTATCACCCTGAGCCTGCCGCTCTACGATGCGCGCACCAACGAATCCCGCGTGCAGCGGCTCATGTCCGAGCGCCGCGTGCTGGAACGGGAGGTCACCGAGACCGAGGCGGAACTCGCGCGCCAGGTCATCCTGCGGGTCGATAACGTGGCCTCGGCGCAAGCCCGGGCCGAGCTGCAGGCCGGTAACCGGGAGGCGGCCCGGGCCGGGTACGAGATCAGTCTGGAGCTCTTCGAGAAAGGGGAGATCTCCGGCAATGAGATGCTGATCGCCCAGAGCCGCTACCTGGAGACCGAGCGGAACTGGACCGACGCCTTCATCGATTTCGAGATGGCGAAGGCCTGGCTGAGGGAGATCACCCTCTTCGACTGGGAGACCGGTCAACCGGTCAGGCAGCAGACGACGCCCTCCGAACCGTTCGGCCGCCGGCAGGACATAAGGTGAGCGGGAGCGCCCGACCGTGACCGGCCAGGCACCCCCGCTCGATTCGACCGCACCCTGGTCTCTGGAGGTCGGACCCTGCGTTTCGGGGTCAGAATCCGAAGGTAACGGTCTGTGCTACTCCTGCAGCTCCTCACCCATCGGGGCCCGGCGGGGAGCTTCCTTCTCCTGCAGCTCCTCGCCCATGGGGGCCCGGCGCGGAGCTTCCTTCTCCTGCAGTTCCTCGCCCATGGGGGCCCGGCGCGGAGCTTCCTTCTCCTGCAGTTCCTCGCCCA
>CAYSYY010000471.1:0-150 GCA_964435265.1 uncultured Gemmatimonadota bacterium | reverse complement strand
TCGGGGCCCGGCGGGGAGCTTCCTTCTCCTGCAGTTCCTCGCCCAGCGGGGCCCGGCGCGGTGCTTCCTTCTCCTCCAGTTCCCCGCCTACCGGGGCCCGGCGCGGGGCTTCCTTCTCCTGGAGTTCCTCACCGATCGGCGCCCGGCGCG
>CAYSYY010000470.1:0-3436 GCA_964435265.1 uncultured Gemmatimonadota bacterium | reverse complement strand
AGGCAAATCCGGCTGAATCTCGGTTCCACCCCTGAGAATTGTTATCCCACCGCAAATCGTCGATCGAACTCAATATCACCGTCCTCTGTCACCCAGAGCACATGGAAATCCGAACGGCACATTATCGGATTGTTATTCGATATACCCTCAATTACCCGAGTGAATCTTTCTTCCTTGGGCAGAAGAATACCATACCGATAATCAACAAATTCCGGATCGACGAGCAATATAATTTGACCTATTGCTTCAGCCACGGCTCCTGGCGCACCTCTGCCCTCAGTTAAGCCTTTTGCCTCAATTATCCATACCTCATCATCGTTGCGGGCAACCAGGTCAATATGACCGGGCGAGTCATAGTAAATTGTGTATCGTGTCCGACGGTCTTTGGTATCAAACTTGGAAAGATCAGGAGGATCTATTCCGCCCATGTCGTTTCGGTTTCTTAGCTCAGCAATAGGGCCGGGAACACTGAGCTTCACCTCGTACCCATTGTTGCGAAACCACCTTGAAAGAGCTATTGCCCCATACTTCTCATACCTATGTTCGATCGAAGCATCCATGGCATCATTCTGTCCTTCAACGCCTAATAGCATATTCCAGTTTCTGCCTGGGAACAATCAGAGCCAATAAACGATAGTTACTAGAGCAGCTGGTTCAACATACTCATACGCCTCATATCCTCAAGGGTATGCCCGTAATTGTTCTTAACGTTCGGATCGGCTCCGTTCTGCAGTAACAACTTCTCAATATCGGCCTGTTTGTTCAGCACAGCTTTCATTAGTGGTGTATTTCCATCAACGTCTCTCGCATTCACGTCTGCTCCTGCTTCTATTAGAAGCTTCACATTTTCATAGTTGTTATCGTCCCTGGCTGCGTCTAAAGCAGTACCGCCCCACAATTCGATTGAATTAACATTTGCGCCGTATCCCAATAAAGCCTTTAGGGAATTAGTCTTTCCCCACACTGCAGCATTTACCAGGGGTGTCCGCCCTATTAAATTTGGGATGTCCGGATCGGCACCACGATCTAACAATAAACGTATAGCGCCGGCGTTATTATTACGTGAAGCAATGTCAAGAGCGGTAGCGCCCGTGCCGCGATCTTTTTGGTTAATGTCTTGACCTTCCTCTAATATAGCCTCTATCTCCTTCCCTGCATCCTGAGGCAAGCTAGATCCGATACTCTCTATATATTTATGGAGTGGACCGACAGGGGGAGCCTGTAGCTGAATGTGTTGCAGAAGTAGCCGCTCCAATTCCAGCATGCCGTTCTTCCGTGCCATCATTGCCGCATTCCAGCCTGCTTTGTTCAATGCAGCAGCATCAGCGCCTCTGTTGAGAAGAAGTGTAGCAAGGTCGACATGACGTGTTTTTGTGTATGTGTCTATCGTCACGAACATCAGTGGTGTCCAACCGTACACATCCTTTTCGTTGACCGCCGCGCCGTGTTCTAGAAGCATCTTCACTATGCGTAGGGATCCATTGTATGCTGCCTCCATCAATGGTGTAAATTTCTCGGGGGTCTTTTCATTGGTGCTGGCGCCCTTTTCAATGAGCTCCGCTACCACGTCCTCGCGACCTTCATAGGCCGCATATAGGAGAGCGGTCCACCCTTTTTCGTCCTTCGCGTCGACCGTGGTGCCAAGATTCAGAAGTCGTTTGACGGTTGATATGTCACCCTCACGTGCTGCCCTGATGAGATCTAACTCATTACTGGACATTGGTTCCCTTTCTTGCCGCTCTCGGATTTAAGATATCACAAAGACCCCTAACGGCTTTGAGCTGCCGAAGGTGCCCGCTCTCATCTCCGATCATACTCCAGCTTTAGGCAAATCCGGCTGAATCTTGGGCTTGCTCAAGCGAATGGCTGAGCCGCCACAGCTCCTACGCTAGGTCGGGAAGAGTACCTGAGAACCATCCATTTACGTTTCTACGCGAAGTATCCACATAAAGGCTTCTCCATCCTGACCGGGCTGACGCCGCAACATAGACATCGGCGTTGGTTCGATTCTTCAAGTCTTTTCCTGCCAGGGCACGGACTTCTCCATCGGCGAGCCCACGATGGCATCGTACTGGGCGGGACTGCCTCGCCGGGATCCTGAGAACACCGGGATGTTGTATGTCATGGAATGTGGGCCCACCTGAAAGCTGAAGAGACGCGACCGTGACATTCTCAAGGATAAGATCGCGGCCTTGATAGTTAACTGCGTTGAACCATACGGAGATTGTTGAAACATCCGGGTGCAAAGAGAACTCATAGGAAGTGGGTAGTAGCTCATATGGTGGTGGCGGCGTTGGCGTTGTAGGTAGTAGCGCAATAAGGTCTTTATGTTCTTGGTATGCAGCAAGAAAGAGCCCAACCATGAAAACAAGGGCGTAGGCCCAGGCCGGGAGGATCAATTGGGGGATGAATACCTGCGAGACAAGTGCAATTATATCGATGGCGAGGAAGAGAAGAAGAATCCACCTGCGACCGATCCGAATACTGTAATCAATCACTCCCCGAATGATTCTGAACACAAGAGGCCTCCATTCTCAATAAGACTTGGCAGTGGTGTCCTAACGGCTTTGAGCTGAGCAGCTCGCTTTTATCTCCGCTCACAACACAACTCTAGGCAAATTCGGCCGAATCTCGAGTCTGCTCCAGCGAATGATTGGGCTGCCATCAAACTCCCCATTTGGGCATGTCAGAATCAATTACTTCCTCTTTGAGTCGATCTAAATACTCTTCAAAAAACAAGAAACGCCTATTCGCCATTTGCCTTCCGGTCTCTGTCCAGAAATAATTCTTGAAGAAATTTGCTCGATCGTAAGTTGCGCTATTCAGTAACTCATCACGCGCCTCGAAATTAAGCTTTCCTTGTTTACCGATATACATGAGCCCGTTGGTGATGGCACTGACTCCCAATTTATCCAAGATATCAGCCTCGACAAGAACCTTGCCTTCCCATGAGAATTGTTCTCCTTGCTCAGATGGTGATAGATCACCAAAGTCAGTCCCATGCTCAGCAATCGCAGTACTTACTCTACTAACAAAATCGGGAGAGAAATCGTGAGTAAGAAGATACTCGCTTGCCATATCCGCGCTGACTTGGCCGTGAATGGAATGATCGCAAGTAAACATGGATATATCATGCATGAGTGCAGCCACACGCACTACAGATACTATCTCTTCATCAGCAGATTCACCAAGAAGGATTTCTTCGGCATTGGCAACGACATTCAGTGTGTGCTGCCAGCGATGATCAGCCGCCCTTGGGAAAGTCCTTACCCATTCCTGATCACTTGAATTGACGCTCTCATACAAGAAGTCTTTCACGTAATAAGCGATCTGATTCAATTCTGCTTCTGTTAGCATTTATAACCCCGAAAGAAAATGGCAGCCCAACGGCTTTGAGCTGAGCAGCTCGCTTTCCTCTCCGATAATACATCAACTC
>CAYSYY010000469.1:0-3438 GCA_964435265.1 uncultured Gemmatimonadota bacterium | reverse complement strand
TCCTCTGCCGGGTGGAGTTCGGCGTCAGCTACGACACCGATATCGATCTGGCGAGACGCCTGATCCTCGAGGAAGTCGACCGCTGCCCGCATCGCCAGCCCGACGCGGAGGCACCCCGGGTCCGGGTGATCTCCCATGGAGATTTCTCGATCGGCCTGCGTGCCTACATCTGGGCGGCCGACATGGACGAGGCCTGGGAACTGCGGTGGTGGCTCATGGAACACGTCAAGAAACGGTTCGACGCCGAAGGGGTCGAGATCCCCTTCCCCTACCGGACCGTCGTCTACAAGAAAGATCTGCCTCCCCCGCAGCGGGGAGCTGCCGAGGGCTGAGACAGACCTGAGGACGGGTGAGAGGAGTCTGGCATGCTGAAGCTGTTCCGGAAATCGGTCAAACCGGCCGGCGCTCCCCCCGGCACGCTCGTGCACACCGGTCGCAGAAAGGCCGATCGCGTCACCATCACCCTCATCGACTACGATGCCGATCGGTTCGAGGAGCGGGAGGTCACCGACCTCACGGAGTGTTTCGACCGCCTCGATGACCGGACGGCCACCTGGGTCAATATCGAAGGGCTCCACGAGGTCGAGGTGGTCCGGTCACTGGGCGAGCATCTCGGCATCCATCCCCTGGTGCTGGAGGACATCCTCTACGTGGACCAGCGCCCCAAGGCCGAGGACCACGACGACCATCTGTTCATCGTCGTCAAGATGCTCACCCGAGACGAGGCCGGCGAGGTCGAGGCCGAGCATATCAGCCTGATCCTCGGACCCCATTGGGTGATCTCATTCCTGGAACAGTCCGGTGACGTCTTCGATGCGATCAGGAACCGGCTGCGGGAGGCGAAGGGGCGGATCCGCTCGCTCGGCGCCGATTATCTCTGCTACCGCCTGCTCGATACCGTCGTCGACCATTATTTCGTCCTGCTCAACGATATGGCCGAGAAGATCGAGGTCCTCGAAGAGGAGCTGAGCGACAATCCGACCGAGGACACCCTGCGCCGGATCCACGGCCTCAAACACGAACTGCTCTTCCTGCGCAAGCAGATCTGGCCCCTGCGCGAGGCGGTCCGTGATCTCGTGCAGAGCGAGTCGCGGCTGGTGAGCGAAGAGGTGCACAAGTACCTGGCTGATGTGAGCGACCATACCTACCAGGTCCTCGACACCCTCGACACCTTCCGCGATATGATCTCGGGGATGCAGGACCTCTACCTCTCGACCATCAGCAACCGGATGAACGAGGTCATGAAGGTCCTCACCATCATCGCCACGATCTTCATCCCGCTCACCTTCATCGCCGGGATCTACGGCATGAACTTCAAACACATGCCCGAACTGGCCTGGGGAGCGGGCTATTACATCATCCTGGCGGTGATGGCCGCGGTGGCCGGCTGGATGGTGGCCTATTTCCGCCGCAAGCGGTGGTTCTGAGGCCTCACCCGCCCGGTCCCAGCAGCCGCTCCACCTCGGCCCTGACCAGGTCCAGCTCGTTCCGGAGCATCTCGTACCGACTCTTCACATCCCGGCTGACCTTCATGTCGCCGCGGCTGGTGGCGCCGCTCAGGTAGCTGATCTGAGCCGCCAGCCCCGGCTTGCCGTAGCGCACCGGCTCGGTCTCGAGCCGGGCGGCCACGGCCTCGAGCGACCGCAGGGTGACAGCCCCGGCTCCGGTGGCGCCCTGCCGCTCTCCGATCGCGTCCCGGACCCGCCGGGTGAGATCGTTGACCTCGGTCACCATCTCGCGCATCCGCAGGTTGTGCGCGAACAGCTCGATCAGGTCGGCGTCGGTGATTCCGTCGGCCGCCACCTGAGGATCGGTGAGCACGGTGATCCACTCGGTCTGGGTGCTCTCACCGACGGTGAGCCGGACCTGGTAGCGCCCGGGGGGCACGGTCACGCCTGAGGAGTGGCGCACATCCCACACGAACCGGTTGAGCCCTTCGTTCACCGTCACCCGCGGCAGGCCGAAACCGCCGCGCCGGCCGCGGGCCTGCATCATGGCCTCGGCATCTGTCCCGGTCCCCCGGCCCTGCCCTGCGGCTCCCCCCCGCCCCGGCGCTCCGGCGCCCGACCCGGCTCTGCCCGATCCGGCTCCACCCGCACCGGCGCTGCCCAGACCGGTGTAGCTGTTCATCGTCTCGCCGTTGACATCCACGATCTCGATCGTGACCGATCCCGCGGTCCCGGCCGGCAGGTAGTACTCGATCATCGGCCCCAGCAGGTTGGCGCCGGTCGAGGTGCGGTAGCCGTCGCGCGGGGAATAGAGCCGGACACGATCGATCGGCGTGTCCGGAGAGATCTGATGCAGCGAGCTGAGGTTGTCGAGGATCCAGAAGGCCCGCCCCTGGGTGGCGATCAGCAGGTCGGAGCGGTGGACCTTGATATCGTTGATCGGCACGTTCGGCATGTTCAGCTGGAACGACTGCCAGTGGGCGCCGTTGTCGAACGAGATGAAGAGCCCGAACTCGGTCCCGGCGTAGAGCAGCCCCTCGCGGTCGGGATCCTCGCGCACCACCCGGGTGGGCCAGTCGGCGGGGATGCCGTTGGTCCCGTCGGTGAGCAGGGTCCACGTCCGCCCGTAGTCGTCGGTGCGGTAGAGGTAGGGGTGGTAGTCGCCGAGCAGGAAGCGGTGCACGGCGTAGTAGGCCGAACCCGGCCGGTGGGGGGAGGGTTCGAGGTACTGCACCCGGCCCCCCGGGAGCAGGTCGGGGGGCGTGATGTTCGTCCAGGTCCGGCCGTGATCGCGGGTGATGTGGAAGGGCCCGTCGTTTGACCCGACCCAGATCACACCGGGCTCGAGCAGCGATTCCCGGATGGCGTAGAGGGTGCTGTAGATCTCCTCCCCGGTCATGTCGCGGGTGATCGGTTCCCCGCTCACCCCCTGCCGTCCCGGCGGGTTCCAGGTCAGGTCGGGGCTGATCTGCTCCCAGGTCGCTCCCTCGTCGCGGGTGCGGTGCACGTACTGGGTGCCGTAGTAGAGGATGGAGGGATCGTGGGGGGAGATCTCCATCGGCGCCACCCGCTGGATCCGCCAGGTCAGGTCGCGGGGGGGCGAACCGTAGAGCGATTCCACCCCCACCCAGTAGGGCCACCGCAGACCGGTCTCCATGTTCATCCGTTCGAACTGCCCCTTGCACGAACCGTAGACGATGTTCGGATCCTCGGGGTGGGGCATGATCGGACCGGTCTCGCAGCCCGGGCCGCCCCGCCAGGCGTCGAGGTCATACGGATCGGCCAGGCTCGAGATGATGACGGTGGAGTTGTCCTGCTGGGCTCCGTACAGGCGGTAGGGGAAGGCGTTGTCCGGGCAGACGCCGTAGAACTCGCCGGTGGGCTGGTTCATCTGGGTCGACCAGGTGGCGCCCCCGTCATACGAGACGTTGGCCCCGCCGTCGTTGGACTGGATCATGATGCGGCCGTCGTTGGGGCTGATCCAGATGTC
>CAYSYY010000468.1:0-3457 GCA_964435265.1 uncultured Gemmatimonadota bacterium | reverse complement strand
GGAGCTTGAAGTGGGAGGTCGGTGCGTGATGTCCCTATATGCTCTGCGATATCCCAGAGAATACCGGAAAGAGTCCCGATCCTCACGGTCCTTAGTACACCGTTCCGTAGGTACGGTAACGTATCGAGAGGGCCGAGGCGTCCGGCCGGCAAGGCGCGAGGAGGAGGAGGAGGAGGAATAGTGGTGGCTATTGCGACGACGAGCAACGCCGCAGGGCGGAATGCATCGGCCCTCGAATGCGAGCGTAATTGCGGAATGGTGTACGTAGCCGGGGGAGTGAAGAGAGTGCCTGAGATGAATTGGATGCGGACGCTGCGCGTCGCGGCCGGGTTCGCCGCCGCCCTCGCGCTCTTCGTGGGCGGTTGCGGGGGTGGAGGAGGTTCGACCAGTCCGAACGGCGATGATACCGATCTCCTCTACGAGGAGACCTTCTCGAACATCACCGACGGCAGCATCCCGGTCGGCTGGCAGATAATCACCCAGGCGACCGCGACCCAGGAGACGCCGGCCGAATGGCGGGTCTATCAGGGCAGGCTCCGGCAGAACTCCAACATCCGGGCCCCCAGCACCCCCGGCCTGTCCTACAACCTGGATTACGAGGGGACCTTCGCGATAGTGGGGGACACCTCCTGGACGAACGTCTCCTTCCGGGTCGAGATCTGGCCGAAGGACGATGATGCGATCGGGATCGTTTTCCGTTACCGGACCTCCGGCACCGATCCCGACGGCGACTTCTACCGCCTGATCATGGTGGACGATGACGCCTCGGGCGGTCCCAAGCTGCGGCTCGACTGCCGTCACAACGGCGCCTGGGAGATCATCGACGAGAAGACGACCACCTACGGCGGGTACAACAAGGACAACCGCTACGTCCTCGAGGTGGAGATGGTGGTCGACGACTTCACCATCAAGATCGACGGCACCATCGTCTTCGAATTCTCCGACGCCACCCTGGGCAAGGGCAAGGTCGGCCTGTTCTGCTACGCTCAGGCGGGCGCGGAATTCGACAACATCAAGGTCTACCGGCGCGGCCCGTGAGTTCCCTCACCAACCGGTCGGAGCACTCTGAGGGCCCCTTTCCGGGGCCCTCCTTCTTTGCGGCCGCCCGGGAGGCGGTGAACGGGATCGCCCGGCGCACCCCGTTGCTGCCGGCACCCTTTCTCTCCGAACGCGGCGGGACCGAGATCTTCTGCAAGTGCGAGAACCTGCAGGTCACCGGCAGCTTCAAGGTGCGCGGGGCGGCCGCGCGGCTGCTCGCCCTCACGTCGCAGGAGCGGGAGCGCGGCGTGGTGACCTGTTCGAGCGGCAACCACGGCCGGGCGACCGCGTATGTGGCCGAGCGGCTGGGAGTGCCGGCCACCATCTGCGTGCCGGAGTGGGTCGATCCCGTCAAGCTCGCGGCCATGCGCGGCCACGGCGCCCGGGTCGTCCTGCACGGCGCCACCTACGACGAGGCCGAGGCGCGGGCCCTGGCGATCGGGCGCGAGGAGGAATGCCTCTATCTCCCTCCGTTCGACGATCCGTATATAATCGCGGGCCAGGGCACGATCGGTCTGGAACTGCTCGAGGACCTTCCCGGGCTCGCGACGGCGGTCGTGCCGCTCTCGGGGGGCGGGCTCATCTCGGGCATCGGGCTGGCGTTGAAACAGGCCGATCCCGCCATCCGGCTCATCGCGGTCTCGGCCGAGCGGGCCCGGGTCATGCACGAGAGCGTGAAAGCCGGACGGCCGCTGACCCTGCCCGAGGAGGAGACGATCGCCAGCGCCCTCTCCGGGGGGATCGGTTCGGAGAACCGCTACACCCTGCGGCTGGTCACCGACCTGGTGGATGAATACGTGCTGGTGAGCGAGGAGGAGATCAGGGCGGCCATGCGGGCCGCGGCCGCGGAGCTGAAACTGGTGGTGGAGGGGGGCGGGGCGGTGGCGCTGGCCGCGCTGCTGGCCGGCCGGGTCGAGCCCGCCGGAGGGCGGGCGGCGGTGGTGGTGAGCGGCGGCAATGTGGATCCCGCTCTCTACGCCTCAGTCCTGACCGGCTGACGCCGTCAGAAGAGGGTGCGGTAGAAGGGGGGTTTGCGGGCCGGATCAGGCAGGAGCGCGAGCTTCCCGCTTTCGGAGTGCACGTACGCCGGACTGCCGTGGATGCGGATACTCCGTTCCCCCCCGCCGTCGTCCCCGCAGGTGATGAAGCGCGGTCCCATGGTCAGGCAGTCCCGGGTGGCGAGGGCGTGCCCGGGGCAGGACGTGTACCCCCGGAAACCGCGCCCCGGATCCACCACCGCCAGGGTGCCGGCGCCCGATCCGCCGCCGGTCCCGTCCCGCTCCACCCCCGCGAAGATGCGCCCGTCGAAATAGGCGTTCACGACCGCCAAGGAGCCGGCCAGCGGCGGGCGCAGCTCGGTGAACCGCCCGGTGACCGGATCGACCAGCAGCAGCGCCGGCGCGGATCCGCCGCAGGCCAGGAGGATACGCCCGTCGGGGTAGAGGTCGGCGGCGGTGACGGGACACGAGATCCCGCTCACGCTCAGGCCCGACCAGGTCTCTCCTCCCGGATCCCGCCGCCAGAGGACGATCCGCTGATCGGATCCGGCGGTGAGCAGGCCGCCGCGGCGGTCGAACGCCAGGGCCGTTACGGCGCCGTCGTGGGCCGGGATCAGAGTGCGCCGCCCGGTCGCGGGTTCGAACAGGCGGGCGGTGCCGTCGGCGTGACCGGTGACGACCAGACCGGCCCCGTCGGAAGCCAGGACGGCCGGCCGGGGGAGCTCCTCCAGGACGGTCACCGCGCCGCCGCCGAAGTCGACCCGCAGCAGCCGACCGTCGGCATCGACAACGACCAGGTCATCGCCCGCCACCGTCAGCGCGGTGAGCGGGGTGTCGGAGACGGCGGTCGAGAGGATCCGGTCGTTCAGGCCGGTCAGGATGCCGGCCCGTCCCGAGGCGTCGCAGAAGGCTATCCGGCCGGGTTCGTAGAAGGCGATCCGCTCCGGTCCCGCCCCGGGCAGCCGGACGCTCTGCAGCAGGAAGGGATCGCCCTCGGGATCGGGGTTCAGCCGCCGTTCGAAGATGCTCTCGGCGCTGGTGAAGGGGCGTCCCGGTCCGGGGGTGATGTCCCCGGTCGCGACCGGAGAGCTCACCCGGCCGGTCGGCAGGGTGCCGTCGGCGACCGGCAGCGGTTGCGAACCCTCCCCCAGGTCACCGATCCGGACGTAGTCCCCCCAGGCCTCGATCCGGCGGCGGGCGAAGACCTCGCGGGTCTCCGGTCCGGTCAGCCGCGCTCCGATCGAGTTGTCGAGGTTGTACACGAGCACCTTCCCCTCACGCCAGAAGCGGGTCGCGGCGACCGGCTGTTCGGTGCAGGCCAGACAGTCGAGGACCCGGTCGAGCAGGTGTTCGCGCCCCTCCAGGTTGAGGCGCCGGGTGGAGTGGGTGGTCCGGAAGTTGATGACGAGGTCGAGCCAGCC
>CAYSYY010000467.1:0-3458 GCA_964435265.1 uncultured Gemmatimonadota bacterium | reverse complement strand
CACCATCGGCGGCCCGCAGGATACCAAGGCGGCCGGCCAGCCGGTGGTGAACTTCACCATGAACTCCGAAGGGGGTCGCGTGCTGATGCGGGTCTCGCGGGTCAATATCGGCCGGCGGATGGCGATCGTGCTCGACGGCCGGGTGGCCGTTGCCCCGGTCATCGAGGACGCCCTGGGCCGGACGGCCCGGATCACCGGCATCAACAACATGGACGAGGCCCGTAACATCTCGATCACCCTGCGCTCCGGCGCCCTGCCCGCCGACGCCTCGATCGTCGAGAACCGCACCGTGGGCCCCAGTCTGGGGGCCGACAGCGTGCGTTCGGGCACCCTGAGCACCCTGATCGGGCTTATCGCGGTGGTGCTCTTCATGGTCGCCTACTACCGGGGCTCGGGGCTGATCGCCGACACCGCCCTGTTCCTGAACATCCTCTTCGTACTGGCGGTGCTGGCGGGTTTCGGCTTCACCCTGACCCTGCCCGGGATCGCCGGGATCCTGCTCACGGTGGGTATGGCGGTGGACGCCAACGTGCTGATCTACGACCGTATCAAGGAAGAACTGCGGGCGGGCAAGACCATCCGGGCCGCCGTGGACGCCGGCTACGCCAACGCCACCAGCGCCATCCTCGACGCCAACATCACCACCCTGATCACCGCCCTGGTCCTCTACCAGTTCGGCACCGGGCCGATCCGGGGTTTCGCCCTGACCCTCTCGATCGGCATCATCTCATCGGTCTTCACCGCCCTGGTGGTGACGCGGATCATGTTCGATTCGCGCCTGAACCGGCCGGTGGTGCAGAAACTGAGCATCTAAGGAGCGCGATCCGTGGATCTGTTCGTCAACGCCGACTACGATTTCCTGCGCGTCAGGCGCACCGCGTACCTGATCTCGGGGGTGATGATCCTCGTCGGGCTCGTGAGCCTGGTGCTCCACGGCGGTCCCAACTACTCGATCGACTTCGAGGGCGGCCTGCTCATGCGGGTCGCGTTCGAGCGTCCGGTGAACATCGGCGAACTGCGGAGCGTGACCGCACAGGCCACCGGCGGCTCCCCCGAGGTCACCCGCGATATCGATGAAGAGGGTCACTACATCATCCGTATGGAGCGGCTGGAGCAGGCCGAGGTCGAGGCCGCGGCGAGCCGGATCAGCGCCGCCATGGGCGAGGCTTTCCCGGAGAATGCGGCCGAGATCCGGAGCGTGGAGGAGGTGGGTCCCAAGGTGGGGCGCGAGCTGCGCACCAAGACGGTCTGGGCGGTCTTCTGGGCCCTGCTGGGGATCCTCATCTACATCTCCTGGCGGTTCGAGCTGCGCTTCGCAGTGGTGAGCGTAGCCACCCTCTTCCACGACGTCCTGGTGGTCCTCGGGCTCTTCAGCCTGCTGAACATCGAGATCAGCCTGCCGATCGTGGCCGCGGTACTGACCATCATCGGGTACTCCCTCAACGACACCATCGTCGTGCTCGACCGTATCCGGGAGGACCTGAAACGTTACCGCCAGGAGAAGTACGACTGGATCATCAACAAGGCGATCAACGAGACCCTGAGCCGCACCGTCGTGACCTCGTTGACGACCTTCATCGTGGTCTTCGTGCTCTGGCTCCTGGGCGGCCCGGTGATCCACGATTTCGCCTTCGCGCTGATGGTGGGGGTGATCATCGGGACTTACTCTTCTATCTTCGTGGCCTCCCCGCTGCTGGTGGAGTGGAACCTCCACTACCCGCAGGTGCGCACGAAGAAGAAATGACCGGTCACGCATACGCCCGCCCGGATCCGCATGTAGGCACGGTGCCCGTGCCGGGAAAAGGATGAGTACCGAGACACCCCCATCCACCGATGCGGAACGTGAACGCCTGCGGGCGCTCACCGAACAGCTCGGCACCCTGAT
Organism: uncultured Gemmatimonadota bacterium; assembly: GCA_964435265.1. Classification (GTDB taxonomy): domain Bacteria; phylum Blakebacterota; class Blakebacteria; order Blakebacterales; family Blakebacteraceae; genus CAYSYY01. Next base: position 1,573 of record CAYSYY010000467.1, on the reverse strand, counting down.
CACCGAAGCTCTCCCCACCGGTGTCGAGGCCCTGGACACCCTCACCGTCCCCGAACTGCTGATCCGCCTGAATGAAGCCGACGCCGGGGTGGCCGGGGCGGTGCGGGGCGTGCTCGGGGAGGTGGCCGCGGCGGTCGAACGCATCGCCGCCGCGCTCGGCTCCGGGGGGCGTCTCTTCTACCTCGGAGCGGGCACCAGCGGCCGGCTGGGCGTGCTCGACGCCAGCGAATGCCCGCCCACCTTCGGGACCGAACCGGAGCTGGTAACGGGGGTGATCGCGGGCGGGCCGCCGGCCCTGGTGCGTTCCAGTGAAGGGCTCGAGGATGATGATACGCGGGGTTGGGACGATCTGCGCTCGGCGGGGGCGCGGGCCGGGGACGTGGTGGTGGGGATCACCATGAGCACCCGGACCCCCTACGTCGTCGGAGCCCTGCAGCGGGCCCGGGCGGCTGGCCTGGGAACCGTCTATGTGACCTGCAACCCCCGGGGAGCGCCGGGGGTCGCCGCCGACGTGACCATCAATCCGATCGTCGGCCCCGAGCTGATCGCCGGTTCCACCCGCCTGAAGGCGGGCACGGCCACCAAGATGATCCTGAACATGCTCACCACCGCCTCCTTCGTGCGGCTGGGGCGGGCATACGGCCACCTCATGGTGGAGGTGCGCCCGGTGAGCGAGAAACTGAGGGCCCGGGCCCGCTCGATCGTCATGCTGGCCTGCGGGGTCGATTTCGAGACCGCCCACCGGACCCTGGAAGCGGCCGGGGAGGACGTGCGCACCGCCATCCTGATCCTGCACGGCGGCCTCGGGCTGGAGGAGGCCCGGCGGATCCTGGCCGAAGGCGGGCGCGGACGTCCGCTGCGGGACCTGCTCGACGGGCGCCCGCCGGCCTATCTGGAACATCCTGAGGAGGGGGAGCAACACTGATGGGACATCGAGCCGTCAAGACCGATGCCGCTCCGGGTGCGATCGGTCCCTACAGTCAGGGGATCGCCGTCGATCTGGGGGGCGGGCGCACCGGGATCTTCAGCGCCATGCAGATCGCCCTCGATCCGGTGAGCGGGGAACTCGTCGCCGGCGGGATCGAAGCCGAAACGGTCCGGGTACTCGACAACCTGACGGCGATCCTAACCGCGGGGGGAGCGACCTGGGACGAGGTCGTCAAAACGACCGTCTACTTCACCGATCTGGGCGACTTCGCCGTCTTCAACACCATCTACGCCGAGCGGATGGGCGAGGTCCCGCCGGCCCGGGCGGCGCTGGAAGCCGCCGCTCTGCCCCGGGGCGCCCGGATCGCCGCCGAGGTGGTGGCGGTCACCGGGGTCTGAGACACCCGCCGGCGTCGGCTCCGCCGGCCGGGCGTCCCGCCCCTTCCCACGGCCTCACCGTCATCATCCGACGGCGGGCTGAAGAGGTCTGGACACCCCCCCGGGTTGTGCTATCATGTCTCCCCGCGCCCGGGCCCGCCGGGCCCGGACGCAGGAAAAATAACGGCGCGTCTTGAGGGGATTGATGGGGTCTGGAGGCCCCCGAGGCCTTCAAAGCCTTCTGCCGGGCGTTCGTAGCGTCCGGGGT
>CAYSYY010000466.1:0-3460 GCA_964435265.1 uncultured Gemmatimonadota bacterium | reverse complement strand
AGGATTTCTCTCCGGACGTGCTCCATCAGGCCGCGTCATGCACCAAGAGCGTCACCTCGATCCTGATCGGGATCGCCTTCGACCGGGGTCTGCTGACCGATCTGACCGAGACCCTGCCGCAGCTTTTCCCGGAATACTCCGATCTCGACTTCTCGGAGGGACGGCAGGACATCACCCTCGAACACCTGCTGACCATGCGGGCCGGCATGTTCTGGAACGAGAATCCGGCCGATCCCGAGAACTCCCATCTCGGACTCTATTCCGGGGCCGATCCCATCAGGTACGTCCTGGAACTGCCCATGACCGACCCGCCCGGGATCCGCTGGCATTACAACAGCGGCCTGCCGGTCCTCCTGGGCGCGATCATCAGGAACCGGACCGGCCTTAACGCCGAAGCGTTCGCCGCCGAACACCTCTTCGGTCCGCTCGGGATCACCGCCTGGGAGTGGTACCGGATGCCGGATGAATCCCCGCACACCGGCGGCGGTCTCGCCCTGCGCCCCCGGGACATGGCCCGGATCGGCCAGCTCTACCTGCAGGACGGCCGCTGGAACGGCGAACAGATCGTGAGTGAGCACTGGGTAACAGAATCGACCCGGACGCACTCCGAAGAACTCGGCTACGGGTACCTCTGGTGGCTGGATGACCACCAGATCGATGATCGCAGCTACGACTCCTTTCTGGCCTGGGGGTACGGCGGGCAGCACATCTTCGTGGTACGGGAACTCGACCTGGTCGTGGTCTTCACCGGGGCCAACATCGAAACCAGCCTCCCCCCCTGGCGTATGTTCGAGGAACACATCCTGCCGGCCGTCCGGAGCCGAGGTTCAGAATGACACACCCATTCACCTGGAGTCTGATCCATGCGTAATGCCCTGACCGGACTCAATCGAGCCCCTGCCCGGAGTATGTTCCGCCGGGTGATGACATACCTCGCGGTATTGGTCGCCCTCGGCACCTTTCTGCCCGGGACGGCCTGCAGCCTGAACGATCCCCCCAATGGCCACACACCTCAGCTCACCGGAAATGAACCGATCCTCCTCGGCGGCCCGGCCGATGAGAGCGGTGTGGCCGTCGTGCCCGCCGGCGACGGCGGCTGGTTCGTGGTCGCCAATACCCGCTCCTTCGGAGCCGGTGAGTTCGATATCTGGCTTGTGAAAACCGATGCCTCCTTCACCAGGCAATGGGATAAGACTTTCGGCACGGCCACCGAAGACCGGGCCTGGAACGCCGTCTCCGACGGCGCCGGCGGGATCCTGATCGCCGGCCATACCGGTACCTGGGCCTCGGAGACCGGTGACCTGGTCTTCATCCGGGTCGAGGCCGGCGGAGAAGTCCTCTGGTACCGCACCTACTATATTCCCGGCCAGCAGGGACGCGGGTACGTACAGCGGGTGGGCGATGCGGGCTACATTCTCTCTGGCTGGTCGACTCCGGCCGGCGGCCTGTCGGACTACCTGCTCCTGCGTACCGATGCAGAGGGAGAGGAGCTCTGGCACCACACCTACGGGGGGGATGGCAAGAACGGCGCCAATTCCGTCCGGGTTCTCCCCGACGGCGGCTTTGCGATATTCGGCGAAGGGCTCTGGACCGGTGGTGACGATTACGAGATATGGCAGGGCATCCTGGTCCGGACCGATCCGGCGGGTGCCGAGCTCTGGCACCGGGATTTCGGCCGAGCAGGAGCCGAGGAAGGGTACGGCCTGGCCCTGGCTCATGACGGCGGGTTCCTGGTCGGCGGCTTCTCGGCCTCCGACAACACCCGGGGCGCCTACTGCGCCAGATGCGATGCCGACGGCTCTCAGCTGTGGTGGCGCCGCTTTCCGGGTCCGATCGTCGTATTCCAGATCGAACCGGTGGCGGGCGGGTATCTGGTGGTGGGGCCGAACACCGTGCGCCGGATCGACGAGGAGGGCGGTACCATCTGGTCCCGGGACTACACCGCCATCGTCGGCATCAACTCCCTGACCGTCAGACCCGGCGGCGGTTTAATCCTCATCGGCACGGCCGAGGCCGGCGGCGCCGGCGGCGACGACGTCGCGCTCCTGCTGACCGACGACCAGGGGAATCCACTTTGATCCGAATCGAAACCCATATCAGGAACAGAGAAACTGCCATGCGATACAAGACCACCCTGATGCGGGATTGGCGAACAGTGGGAATCGTGCTCGCAATCCCGATCATGCTCGGGCTCGGCTGTGTGAACGACACCACACCGCAGGAAACGGGACCCTCTGACGGGGGGAGCAGCGGCCGGCTCGTCTACTGCTATCAGCCGATCTCCGGACCCGATCTGGACAAATCGATCCGGATCATCGGGCTGGACGGAACTGGTGAGGTTCTGCTGCCCGACCTGCCGGTCGGGGTGAACGCACCCGACTTTTCCCCGGACGGATCCCGCATCGCGGTCTACGGCTATCCCACCGGGACGACCTGGTCGATCTACGTCATGAACAACGACGGCAGCAATTTCCAGCGCCTCACCACCACCGATGGAGTCTGGGATCACGTCCCCGACTTCTCCCCGGACGGCACCCGGATCGTATTCTCCCGGATCTACCCCGATCAGAACGAGCGCACCGAGATCTGGATCATGAACGCCGACGGGACCGATCAACACTACATCGGCATCGAAGGGGATGCCGCGGTCTGGTCCCCCGACGGTACCCGGCTGACTTACTCCGCTGATCGGGCGGGCAATCTCGATATCTACACCTGCAATCCCGACGGGACAGGGGAAGTGCGGTTGACCACGGCGGGGAGCCGCGAGATCAATTCGGCCTGGTCCCCCGACGGCTCACGTCTCGCCTACTGTACCGACGCCGACGGCGATTTCGAGATCTGGGTCATGGGTGCAGACGGTACCGATCCGGTCCGGCTAACGAACAATGCCGCCGGCGATTTCGATCCGACATGGTCCCCCGATGGATCGCTCATCGCCTGGGATACGAACCTCGCAGGGATCGCGAACAACCGCTGGGAAATCTACGTCATGACCGCGGACGGTTCGAAGATCTGGCGGGTAACGCACTCGCCCTCGAACGCCACCGCCATTCATCCCGAGTGGGAACCGGCGTTCGGTGGAACCACCCTACCGTAACCCCGGCCTTGTCGGGTCCGTATGCATGGACAGATGTCGATCCACGATGTCTTGCCGACCATGTCCTGACGCTCCCGTACGAGGTTACGAAATGCAGATCTCCCGAAAGGCTGTGCGGGCAGGCTCTTCCCTGCCGCTGATAATCATGCTGCTGGCGCTGCTGCCCCTGCTCCCCCTGCCCGCGCTGGCCCAACCCGCCTTCCCCATCGACCTGACCGATCTCTCCGCCTGGATCCTGCCCGATACCGGAGCTGAAGTGATCGATTACCGGGGCCGGCCGGCGCTGCGCCTGAATCCCGGCTCGGGCGAGCGGGTGGCTCTGCTCCATGATCTTCCTTTCGAGAACGGCGTCATCGAACT
>CAYSYY010000465.1:0-3461 GCA_964435265.1 uncultured Gemmatimonadota bacterium | reverse complement strand
GGCCTTGATCGCCACCAGCCGCTGCAGGGTGGTGTCCTCGGCCTTCCAGACCGAGCCCATCCCCCCCTCGCCGAGTTTGTCGACGATCCTGTAGCGGTCGATGGTTCTGCCGATCATGACCAGATACTCTACCTGAATCTCACTCCGAATTGAAGCCGGATGGAGGTGGCAGGCTCCCGGCCGGGCGTCGAATCGGACCGCACACGCAGGAAGAACGCCTCGTCACCCGTCGTCTTCCCCGACAGCAGAACGACATCGACCAGATTGAAGAGATAGGCGGCACAGAAGAGTCCGACTGCCCTCTTTGTGCGGACCTGAACTGCTCTTCGTTCAGCTGCGGCTCGCAGACCGCGCTCGTAGTCTTCGTTCTTGGCCAGGAAGTACTCCTCCTGGCTGACAGGTTCGCTGTAGATGTAGTACGTGAACGTACCGCTGCCATAGTCCGGTACTGAAGAGTACTTGTCGCCCCTGAAGTGGAACTGATCGGCCGTGGGGGTTCCTGCCCAGTACACCAGGGCACCGGTGACCAGCCCCAGACTGATCAGGCCGTGGACTGGCCTGCCTTTCTGGAATTGCCCCAGGCCAGGTACGATCATGGAGGCTAACACGGCGGTATCCGATGGTTGGTAGATACGTGGGCGCGAAAGATCCCGTCCCAGTTCCTCCATCGCTCCCCTTGCCTGAGCCTCATCGACATAGGATCGTGTGATAGAGTTCAGGATTTCCTTTTCTTCGCGTCCGAATACGATCAGCGAGAGGTGTACCTGCCCGTCACCCGACCGTTCGACGTGGCCTGCAACGATGTAGTCGAAACCGGCCTGGACGGTGAAATCCAGCAGGTTCTGTACCGACCTGATGATGTGGCCTACGGGTTCTCTGTCAAGCCGTTGCCCGACTTCTTCGGATGAAACGAGAATGTAGCCTGAACTCATTTTCAGATGTGCGCAGAGGTACGTGAATATCTCGTCAGCCAGAGCTTCGGTCCCGCTCTCCGCCGAAAAGGGTAATACGGCCACACTTTTCAATTGCCTTATCTGCCCTCTGCTCTGAATCGGGATCGTCAGGATCAAGAGAGCCATGCCGAGAGCACGTCCATGATGCCGTACCGGTCGTCTCATAGCGGTTTCTGACGATACGCATAGAGAAGTTCCTGCCTCGAACCGCTGTACACACTCACATGCACGATGCCGTCGGGATCAACGCAGAGATCCCAGCGTCCCTCGGGATTCACTCCTTCTATCGGGGGCAATCGAGTCCAGCTGCCACCCGTCTCCCAGACGGCCACGGAGAGGTTGCTCCCGTTCCGATACAGGATGGCTGGATTGCCGTCAGCAGGCTGGAACGAGCGGATGAGATCATTGGACATCCCCGTCTGGATCGACCCCGTTGCGGTATCTACGAGGGTCCTCTGTTCGTTCCGGTAGATCACATGAGAGATGCCAGTGTCATCGTAAGCCACGGCAACAGATTGGGGACAGTACGCCCGTGGTGATATTGGTAGGTTCTCAACTGCAATCTCCTTTTCCGACCAGGGTCCGGAACCATCACCACATGACAGATGGATGACTCTGTATCCAAGGTATGAAGGATTCGCAAAACCGGATTCTGTGATCCTTCGAATGATAGCCGCGGACAATCCATCAGGACCGAAGGAAACATCCGGAAGGGTGTCCATTGAGATGGGATTATCAAAGACAAACGACCACTGATCGGCAATGAGTTGCCAGAGCCCTATCCGACTTCCGGGCCCGTTCACGATGAACTCAAAGAGATAAAGACCCTGCGTGGTATTCAGAATCCGCGGATTTTGTCCCTGGCTGTATTGAAATGAGAAATCAACGAATCCGGACCTCCACCCGAGACTGTCCCGGACACTGAAACGCATCTTCCTTCCGTCCACGTCCTGATAGACCAGGTGTATCTCGCCGTCGGGGGAAACGTACTGCTCCACGTACTGGCCGACCCAGCCCGGCGTATCCACCTGCGTCGTCGACCACTGACCGCCAGGGTCCCGCACGGCGTGATAGAGACCATGATTCCGGGCATCGTAGTAGGCGAGGTTCACTGAACCGGTGGAGGTCACACCGATGCTGCTGTGCAGGCCCATCTCCCGGCCCGTGGCGATCCTTTCGAAGAGCCAGCCCTCGCCGTCCGGACCGGTGATCTTCGCACCGCATCCGGCGAGAACGAGGAGGAGGAGGAGGAGGAAGAAGAGGATGAAGAGGTTGTCATGGTGCTCATGATGATGTGGGAGATGGCGGTGGCGACGACGGATCACGGGCAATCCGATAACCCGTACGGATCGATCCGGCAGGGTGCTGTTGTATGCGGGTGAATACGCGCTCATCGTTCTAACAGTGTATCCAGCCGCCTGAGCATCTCCGCCTGGTCGGCCGCCCCTGAGACGCCCAGGATCCCCTGCTCGATCCGGACCACGCCGACCAGACCGCGGTAGGGGATCGTGCGGTAGATAACGGTACGTCCGGCATGCTCCACTGTCTCCCACTTCCCGACCAGATCGGCCCAGGGCGACGGAGCATCGGGCGGCGGGAGCATCAGAAAGCCCAGCCAGGGCTCCGCGCCTTCGCCTTCTCCGGCGTATTCGGCATACAGGCAGCGGCTGAGTTCGGTGAGCCCGAGGAATCCGCGGGCCTGATAGCCCTCGGTGCCGGCGATCCTCCCCGGCCGGGGCAGCAGCTCCAGCTCGGCGGGGTAGTCAGTGGATCCGGGCAGGGCGCGCGCGAGCGCTCCCAGCAGTGAGCGGCCGGCCGCCTCGGTCAGATCGCCGTCGGGCGCGTTCACCTTGACGTAGACGGGGCCTTTGAGCAGCAACGCCTGATACGGGGGAGAGACGACCGCCTCGATCGCCCCGGGGAACGCTTCTCCCCGGCCGGAGCTTTCCAGGGTGAAGATGCCGAAGGCATCCAGCGGCGTGCCCATCTCGTAGAGTTCGATGGTCGCCGTGAAATGATCGATGCCTGTGCCATCATCGGATGAAAGATCGGCGGTGTGGCACGTCCGGACGCCATAATCGATGAACAGTTCCGCCGCCCCGTCGATGTACTCCCACAGACTGTCGGCGTCGTATTCAGACACCTCGCCCGTCCTCACCCAGCCTTCGACATCCGGGAAACCCGGCCCCCGGACCGGACAGCCGGTGAGAGCGACCGCAGCAAGCGGAAGAACGACCCTGGAAACCTGTTTCACGATCCCGGCACGCACGATCTCACTCTCACTCCAGCGTCAGATTGCGATGCGCATGAGCCAGCAGCACGCGCACGGGAACTCCGTACGGACAGGCCGATTCGCAGTATCCCGGGCAGCCGGCGCAGCGGCCGGCGTCGGCTGCGGCCAGGCCGGCGTACTTCTCCATGGCCTGCTTCTGCCGCCCCTGGGCCTCGAAGTAGTGATTGTAGCGCATGATCGTATTCACCGGTACAGCATGAGGACAGTTTGACTCG
>CAYSYY010000464.1:0-3470 GCA_964435265.1 uncultured Gemmatimonadota bacterium | reverse complement strand
ACAGGTGGTGGCGGTCTGGGAAACGCAGGAACCGGAGCGGTGGCACCAGCCCTTCTCGACGCCCGATTTCATCGATGTACGCGCACAGAACTCTGTGTTCGAGAGCATCGGCGTGTTCACCTGGCGCTGGCTCAACCTGAGTAGCGGGGGGGAACCCGACCGCATCCCCACCGCTCTCACCACCTCAGGTACTCTCCTGGCCCTTGATGTGCCGCCTCTGCTCGGGCGGCTCCTGAGTCCCGAGGATGAAGTCGCGGGTTCAGACCGGGTGGTGGTGATGAGCCACCATCTGTGGACCGACCGTTTCGGCGCCGATCCCGGGATCATCGACCGGACCATCTCCCTGAACAAGGAAGGCTACACGGTCGTGGGGGTGATGGGACCGGAGTTCGAATGGCCACGCACCTGGGTCGCCTCCTTCGAAACCGATCTCTGGATCCCGCTGGTACCCGAACGCGACGATTACGGTCGTGGCAGCCACTGGATCTCGGCCATCGCCCGGCTCAAGCCCGGCGTGACGCCCGAACAAGCCGAAACCGACCTGCAGGCGATCGCCGCCCGGCTCAAGGAGCTCTACCCCGATTCCAATGCCCGCACCGCTTTCTGGATCGAACCGATCATGGAGCGCTCACTGGGCGGTGTGCGCTCGAGCCTCTCGCTGCTGCTGGGGATCGTCAGCCTGGTCCTGCTGATCGCCTGCGCCAACGTGGCCGGCATGCTGCTCGGCAAGAGTTCGCTGCGGCGGGTCGAGGTTGCGGTGCGGGCTTCTCTGGGCGCCGGACGCGGGCGGTTGCTGCGCCAGTTCCTGACCGAGAGCGTGGTGCTGTCGGTGCTGGGCGGGCTGGTCGGCACCCTCTTCGCCCTCTGGGGAATCGGCGCGATCCGCGGCATCATGCCCGCCAACATCCCCCGTACTGCCGGCATCGGGATCGACGGTCACGTCCTGCTCTTCGCTCTCGTTGTGACCCTGGTGACGAGTCTCCTCTTCGGTCTGACGCCGGCTCTGGCGGCCAGCCGTACCGATCTGAGCAGTACCCTGCGCCAGGGTCGTGGCGGTCGCGGTGACCGCCGGGGCAGCCATCTGTTGCATGGCCTGGTCATCGCCCAGCTCGCCGTCTCGCTGATCCTTCTCAACGGCTCGGCGCTTCTCTATGCGAGCCACCTCAGGGTCCTGAATCAGCCGCTGGGTTTCGAACCGGCGGGTGTTCTGACAACACAGATCGCCCTGACGGGAGAGCAGTACGGTTCCGATGAGCGGATCGTGTCCTTCTGGGAAGAACTGCTGCCGCGGGTAACAGCCATTCCGGGGATCGAATACGCTGCGGTCACAACCAAACTCCCCCTGCAGGGCGGCACCAACAGCGAAGTTCTGGTCGAGGGAGAGGAGTACGATCCCGAGGTCACGCATCCGCTGGTGGAGCACTCATACGTCAGTACCGACTACTTCGCCGCCATGGGCATCCCCCTGCTGGCCGGGCGGATCCTGAATGAAACCGATCGGGGGGATGATTTCGGGAACATCGTCGTGAACCGGGCCTTCGCCGAACGCTACTGGCCCGATGGTGACGCCGTCGGCAGGCAGGTACGCAGCAACAGTGAGCCGGCCCGCTGGACCACCACCATCGTCGGGGTGGTCGAGAGTGTGCGGCAGTGGGGTATGGAGAGCCCGGCGCTGCCCGAGATGTATGCCCTCTTCCCGGTCAATCCCTGGGAGGATTCGAACCTGGTCATCCGGGCCGGCGCCGATCCCCTCGCTCTCGTGCCGGCCCTGCGCCGGGTAGTTGCCGAGATCGACAGCGAGCAGCCGATCTCGACACCGCTGGTCTATGCTGAGATCATCAGGGAGGTCACTCACCGGCGGCGCTTCCTGACCCTGCTGGTGGGGCTGTTCGCCGCCACCGCTCTGCTGCTGACTCTGGTCGGTACCTACGGTGTGATATCCTACTACGTAGCCCGGCGCCGGCACGAGATCGGCGTGCGGATGGCTCTGGGCGCCGCTGTCGGCACGGTTCTCTCGTTCATCATCGGACGTGGCCTGAAACTTGCCGGCCTCGGAGTACTCATCGGAATCGGCGGGGCGCTGCTCTCGACGCTGCTGACCCGGAGCCTGGTCTTCGGCATCAGCGCCTTCAATCCCCTGCTGTTGACCGCCGCTGTGGTCGGGATCGTGGCCATCGCTCTGGTGGCCAGTGCCGTGCCGGCCGTACGGGCCGCCCGCATCGATCCGGTGCGGGTCCTGCAGGCGGAGTAGGAGGGCTGCCCGACCGGATCCTGTACGGCAACAGCTGTCGCCGGGGGCATCACCAGGCTGAGAGCCACCACTGTTGTGAGATCCACCATCCAGCGGTATCGGATCAGGCGCATACCTGGAACCTCCGGGTGTTCACTATCCTTTCCTCTCCATCTGCAGATACTGCACTCCAGACAAAACGGTTCGTGCCGAATCACGTATCCAGGCGCAGAGAGTAAACAGTGCCAGATGCTCAAACATCTAACCAGTAGATGACCAAGGGGGCAGGAGCACCGCGGCGAAAACCTCATGGCGTGCCCGTATTCGGACTTCTCGTGCATCCCCTATACCCTTTCAACCTGTGACAACAGTTGAAATGTTGAGCATAAAAGCCAGCAGAGCAGGCCATCTGAGGTTCATCACGTTATTCCTCGTTTCAGTACTCCTGCCTTCGTGTGATTGCCTGTTCAACACATCCAAGAAATGGACCGCGAACCAGATCGCCTATCGCCTGGGTGACACCATCTATCTCATGTGCCTCGACACCGGCGCCACACGGAAACTCATCGCGCCTGCCTGGGGTCAATTCAGGTGGTCACGGGATGGTCAGTGGCTGGCCTATGATGGACCCGACCGTAGCGAGGAGGGCTTGTGTATCTACACCGTTGATCGACAGGGGGAGAATAAACGTCTCGTTATTTGTGAGGGACAGGATCCGATCTGGTCACCGGAAGGGGATAGAATTGCCTATGTGAGTTCGGGATGTTTTGCACTCGGGTTGATCTATATCGTTGAACTCGACACGGACAACGGGATCGCGCCGTTGCGATTAAATGACAGTATGAGTACGGAAATACTCCTGGATTGGTCACCTGCAGGGAACCGACTGCTGTATAAAACGAGCCTGGCCCTCGATGGCACATGTGATGCGAGTGCCGATGTGTATTCGGTGAATCCTGACGGCTCGGACAAACGGAGAATCCTGGAGCTGACATCATCCCTGACGGTTGTCGAAATGAGATACTCACCCGACGGGAACCGAATCGCCTTCATCAGATCGGGGACTATCTGGGATATCTATGTCATGAACGCCGACGGTTCCGATACCACCAGGATCACGGACAACGATCTGAAAGAAAGATCCCTGTCATGGTCTCCTGACGGCTTCTGGCTGGTTTTCACTGCAAACCTCTCATCCAACCTGTATGGGCACATCTACATGATTCGCAGTGACGGCAGG
>CAYSYY010000463.1:0-3479 GCA_964435265.1 uncultured Gemmatimonadota bacterium | reverse complement strand
AGCCCTCCCCGCTGCTGTTTCAGGAACTCCTTCGCGGGGCCGGTCGCCCGCTCGACCCCCCGATCGTAACGGGCCTCGATCTCTCTTCGCAGCTCAGTGCTCACGACATCCGGCGGCACTGTGAGCCTGATGTCTTTTATCCTGCGTCCGTCGAGATCGTACCAGTGCAGCACCGGATCCTCCCCCCCGCTCAGCAGGATCCCGGTCCCGGGCACGTACGCACTCACCGGTGACGGTGCATAGGGGATGGGCGTTCCGGCACTGAGGGAGGGCCCGTGGAGAAACGATCTGGCCACGTGCTCGCTCTCCATGACGGCGAGGGTATCGTCGGCGGCATCCAGCACCAGCACCCGGTACCAGACTGAGTTCTTCGGCGCCCGGATCCAGGGACTGATGAACTCGAACACGACCTGCCGCCCGTCAGGCAGCAGATGGTACGCGTTCCGACTCCCGGCTTCCCGGGGCAGCTGGATCACATCGAGCAGGGTCCCGTCGGTCCGGTAGCGGGTGAGGCGGATCAGGGAGTAATCGAAGATGTCGAGCCGATCGCCGATGAGATCCTGGATGGTGAAAGAGCGCAGATCACCCGGTCCCTCACCGTCCTGCCCGAAGGCCCGGACGTAGTTCCCGTCGGCATCGAAGACGGCGATCCGGTGGTTCCCTGAATCGGGCACGTAGTAGAACCCATCTTCACCTCTCCAGAATTCCCCCGGATACCGCAGGTACGAATCGGGATTTTCCGGAATCTGTTTGAGCTGCAGCACCGGCTCATAGGTGAAGAGTTCCCCCTCATATTTCGGACCGATGCCGGTCTCGGTGATCCGGATACCACCTTCCCTGAAGGTGCGGAAGGTGTGGGTGCTACCGTCGCCGTCTCCCCGTCCGCACATGATCGTGGTGAGGGAGAGCACGACAATACTGGTGCCGGTCAGAATTCTCTTCATGTGTGTCTGCTCCTGCGGGATCGATATATCGTCACTCTACACGATCTCCCCCGGATGTTGTACTTTTTCCGTCTGCCCTCCGTTTATCATTGCTGTGATGGTATCGTGCATCGATTACCGGCTGGCTGCCGGAGAGGAGGTCGTACACGGGGATTTGACCTGCAACCATACATAGCATAGACTGGTGCTGGATGAAGATGCAGTCCGGGTACGGGAATCGCCTGCCACAACCGTCCATCGGCTTCTCGCAGATCCATGCGAGATCATGCCGCCGACCGCCGCCGCTTGAGGAGGATCGACAACTCATGCCAGCTCAAGGCCGTCATCGCATGTATCTCTCTGCTTCAGCGCGGGTGTTCGCTCCCTTCGCCGTCATTCTTGCCCTGCTGATCGGAGCAGGATGTGAAAAGAAGCCCACCGGTCTTTCTGCGAAGGACCGGGCCCAGGCCCAGGTGCTGGCGGGGGAGGGATTCGATCTGCTGTTGCAGGCGCTGAGCGATACCAGCTTCAGCGTGAGTACGCTGCAAGCGTCGAAACTCAAGTTCGAAGAGGCACTCGATCTGAATCCGAAAAACGGCGATGCCAACGTCGGACTGGCCCTCACCGAACTCGTCCTGCTGGCATTCGATCCGGAAATCGTGGCGTTGTTCGGGGGAACGTCCTCCTCCCGGTTGCACATCGGGAAAATCGCGACGAACGCACCGCCCGGGCTGAGACGTCTCGCCGGCATGTTCCCCACTGCGGAGCGATCCAGCCTCTCCTCCAGAAGCATGCTGGACTGGTTCAGCATCGACCTTGCCCGCCTGGCTCAGAATGCACCTCTCAATGTGGGAGAGATACAGGACATAGCCGAGACGGTAGTGATCGCGACGCTCGACAGAGTGGTCGGGTATCTCAAGACCGTCGAGGACCTGGATGACTGGCAGATGGTCCTGACCTCAGAGCAGTTGGGCATGGAAGAAGGAGCTCAGATCGAGATCGACCATACCGACATCTACATGCTGGACGTCTTCGTCCATCTCCTTAAAGCACCATTCCATACCTTCGTCGCGTACCACGTGGACATTCCGGACATGTCGGATTCCACCGGCGTGAAAGCGGCTTTCAATCAGACGGATGGCACGTTTATGGCTCTCCGGCCGAACGGCGAATGCAACATGCAGACGTTCCGAACGACGTTGCTGGATGGTGTCGCCCGTATGAGTTCGTTCCTGTTCAGCCTCGAAGCCGAGACCGACGATCAGACGGACGACCTGATCAAGCTCGACCCGGAAGGCTCAGGGGGATTATCTCCGGCGGATATCGATTCGCTGGTGCCCGGGCTCACTGATTTCGTCGGGATCATGAACGGGCCAATCACCATTACCGGAGATTTCGACAACGATGCGGCGGAAGAGAGCGTATCGGTGGACATCTCGGTCATCTTCACCGATCCCATCCCCGACATCAAGGGACTGCTGCCACCCTATCACTGGGACAGTACGTTCCAGGGCTGGTACTGGGATGGCTATCCGGAGAATGACTTCAGTCAGTTCGTTTTCCCGGACGCCTCGATGCACGGCATCCTCCCGGATTTCGCACCGGGGGGGGATTCGATGTTCAAGGCCGTTTTCAACATCGACGCCTTCCCGGGGCCGGGGCCGATCTTCTCCATCCCGAACATAGTAGGTCTCCTGTCCACGATAGGCCTCAACTCACGTATCAATCCGTTCTGAAGGATGGGATGAAGACCGGCGGAACCGCCGGATGACCCCGGCGCTTCCGCACCCAGCAAAAGGCCGGAGCGGCATCCGCTCCGGCCTTCTCGTTACGCCTGCCTGTTCCGTTCGTGAACCAGATCGCTGGTGGTCTCGCGCAGCCTGTCGCTCAGCACCTGGGAGATGTTGTAGAAGACCTTCGCGGCGACGTGGAGGAACCTCATGCGCAGCCGGTCGAGGGTGGCCGCGTTGATCTCCAGGGCTTCCACATCCTCGACGGCGACCACATCGGCGGAGCGGCAGGTCCCGGTGAGGAAACCCATTTCACCGACCACGTCGCCGCGTCGCACCACACTCAGGACCTTGCCGCTCTTCCGGGATCTGACTTCGGCTGATCCGCTGAGGAGCATGTACATGTTCCGGCCCTCCTCCCCCTCCTCCAGGAGCAACGCCCCATGAGGGAATTCCTGGATCGTGGCCATCGCGGCCACCCGCTTGATCTCCCGAAGAGAGAGGCCCCTCAACATGGGGCTGGTCTCGGCCAGATCGCCGCTGACTTTGAGCTTGATGAAGTCCCACGACGTTATCAGCGGGGTGGTGAGCAGCAGACTCGGTGTGACGACCATATCGCTGACCAGGGCGGAGCCCATGGCGATGGTGGCCAGGATCCCGAATTCCACCGTGGCGCCGAACTGGGAGAGGAGGAAAACCAGGAATCCGACCATCAGGGCCAGGGATGTCGAGAGAACAGGCCGGAGTTCTTCGCGAACCGTCCTGGTCATGGCGATCGTGTTGGAGTCCTGCTTCTTGATTTCCTTGGAGTAGCGGACCATCAGGT
>CAYSYY010000462.1:1977-3482 GCA_964435265.1 uncultured Gemmatimonadota bacterium | reverse complement strand
GTCGTCGACCGGATTGTAGAGGGCAGGATCGAGAAGTACTATAAGCAGGTCTGCCTGCTCGAGCAGCCCTGGATCCGCGATGACGACAAGACCATCGAGGAGCTGCTGAAGGAAACCATCGCAACCCTTGGCGAGAACATCAGTATCGCCCGGTTCGTCCGTTTCGCTCTGGGGGAGGGCGCCGGAAACTGATCGACCAGATCCGGAGCGCCGGGAGCTTCCCTGCTCGTCCGGTTCCCGGTCCGCCCCGGATCTCGCACGAGAGAGTGGCGGCATGGCACTGAAATATTCGCGGGTTCTCCTCAAGCTGAGCGGCGAAGCGCTCTGCGGGAATCAGAGCTTCGGTATCGATCCCAAGATGGCGAAATACCTCGCCGGTGAGATCAAATCGGTGGTCGATGCGGGTGTGCAGGTGGGTGTCGTCATCGGCGGTGGGAACATATTCCGGGGCCTCCGGGCCGCTTCGGAGGGCCTCGACCGGGTCGCCGGCGACTATATGGGCATGCTGGCCACGGTTATCAATTCCCTCGTCCTGCAGGACGCCCTCGAGAATATCGACCTTCCGACCCGGGTCCAGACAGCGATCGACATGCGCGAGATCGCCGAACCTTTCATCCGGCGCCGTGCCCTGCGGCACCTGGAAAAGGGCCGCGTGGTGATCTTCGCCGCCGGCACGGGGAATCCGTACTTCACAACCGACACCGCCGCCTCGCTGCGTGCGGTCGAGATAGAAGCCCAGGTGCTGGTGAAAGGCACCAAGGTTGACGGCGTCTTCTCGGCCGATCCGGTGACCGATCCCGACGCAGAAATGTTCACCGATCTCTCCTACCTCGACATCCTCAAGCTCGGCCTCAACGTCATGGACGCCACCGCGGTTTCACTCTGTATGGACAACAAACTACCGATTCTGGTATACAACCTGACGAAACCCGGATACCTGAAGCGCATCATGGAAGGGGAGAACGTCGGCACCATCGTCCAGGAGGCCATTGATGATGCTTGAGCTCATCTTTGAGGACGCCCAGGACCGTATGGAGAAGGCGGTCAGTGTATGCCAGGAGGAACTCGCCAAACTCCGGACGGGCAAAGCGACCCCGGCACTGCTGGAGCACGTGAAAGTGAACGCTTACGGATCGATGGTGCCGCTGAACCAGGTTGCGGGAATCGGCACACCCGATGCGACCCTGATCATCGTGAACCCATACGATAAGTCTCTGATCGGTCCGATCGAAAAAACCATTATCAACGCCGACCTCGGCCTTAATCCGTCCAACGACGGGCAGCTCATCCGCGTACCGGTACCCAGCCTTAGCGAGGAGCGGCGCCGGGAGTTGGTCAAAGTAGCCCACCGCTACGCCGAAGAGGGGCGGATCGCCATCCGGAACATACGGCGCGATGCCAACGAACAGAGTAAGAAAGCTCAGAAAGAAGAAAGCGGTATAAGCGAGGACTCCATGCACCGCGCCCTGGATAATATCCAGGAACTCACCAATAAAGAGATCGCA
>CAYSYY010000462.1:0-1967 GCA_964435265.1 uncultured Gemmatimonadota bacterium | reverse complement strand
ACAACATATCCGATATAATGCTGGGTGGTTTTGGCATCGATGATATTCTGAAGAAGAAGGAAGCGCAGATCCTGGAGGTTTGAACAGGATACATTTCCTTCTTCGCAGCGCGATATCCTTTGTGTTATGCTCCCGCAATGAAAAGTGTAAATGCTGGTTGACACGTTTCTCTGAATATCGCTAAAGTGTTCAGTCCTGATGCAAAGAGATGCATCTGGGACCAAATAGGCTCAGAAGATGACTAAATCGATTGAAGAGATGGAAACTGACATACGGACGCTTGCCGGTGTCATTTCCGCCTCGGTCATTCTGAGCCCGGGTGGCAGTGACATAGACGAGATCCATGTCGTGGCCACCTGTGAGAGGTCCCCGAAGCAGCTCGTCAGGGATGTGGAAACGCTGATCCAGGGCAACTTCGGCATCCGGATAGACCACAAGAAAATCAGCATTGCCCAGGTCCGCGATGTCGACGTAGACGCAATAGCCCAGACCGGAGTGCACGGCAATGGGACCGAACGCTCCGCGCGCATCCGGTTCGTCTCCGCCAGGTCCAACACGTATGGACTGCGGTGGGAGGTTGCGATAGAACTCGAGAGGGGCGGCATCCCCTCGGCGGCGACTATGAACGGTGCCGGTAGCCGCCAGAACAAGGCCCGGCTGGTCGCTCAGGCGACCGCTGAAGCACTGAACAATTATCTCGGCGAGCAACAGGCCGTTGCGGTCGACGAGGTCCAGATCAACGAAGGCCTCGCCAACAAAACGGCTGTTGTTATCCTGACGCTGCTCACCGATCGCACTGAGAAGGTGCTGGTCGGCAGCAGCCTTATGGACGATGACATGCCCCGGGCGGTTGTTCATGCCACATTGGACGCAGTAAACCGGGCCATGACCTGAACCAGGTCGGATCCCGGAGCTTCGAAGCAGTCTGGAGGAAGACCGAACCCGAACAGGAAAACTGAGTGAGAAGAGGCTAAAGACCGACATCTACTCGGCTTACCTACGAGCGGAGCGAAGCCCCCAGCGGAGCGGTGACTCTGCCCAACAGCGGACGGGCAGAGATCCCAATCACAGAAAGGGGGGATTTGGCATGTTCTTCAAGCTTCTGCTTGCAGCCCTCGTAGCGACTTTTACGAAGACGACATGGTGAGCGGGTAGTTGTCGGTCTTTCCTTCTCTGGACTCTTTGAAGTTGCGGTAAATGGATATCAAGATGAAGCGGCAAAACTTCTTGCGACTGTATATAACGCTTCTTGCTATCCTAGCAGTAGCTCTTCCGATACTTTCTCATCAAGAGTTTGCAACACATGGTCTCAAATGGGTCGATTTTATTTTCTGGGGTATATTAGTTGTCGGAGCAGAGCTAACACCAATAATACTTCCCAAAGGAGGTGCTGCACTAAGTGTTGGTGGAGTAATTGATAGTTCGATACTATTAATATTTCCCACTCCATTCGCAGCACTCTACGGTGCAATTGCAGGTACTACGTCATGTATTCGGCGAAAAGTTGCTATTGATAGATACATATTTAACATCGCAATGCTTAGTGTAACGATGACTGTTGCATCTTTAGTAGTTGAATTAGCAGGAGCCAAACTATATCAAATCGCACATGATATGCAGATTGAAAATGTACTAGGACCGAGCATGTTTATTTCATTAATAATTCCCTTTATTGGTGCAATATTGCTTTATTTTATTTCTAATACTGGTTTGACAAGTATAGCAATTTCAATTGCATATAATGAATCACCAATTAATGTTTGGACAATTAATTATAAATGGATGATAGTAAGTGTTGCAGCAATGGGCCCAATTGGATTGATTATTGCTTTAGTATATACGCTGCTGTCAAGTGTGAGTCTATTTTGGGCAATAATTGGAGTCTCTATATTCTTCTTGCCCATTTTAATTATTCGGTATGCTTTTAAACTATTTGTTAATGTAAATGAAGCATATTTCAATTCGAT
>CAYSYY010000461.1:0-3485 GCA_964435265.1 uncultured Gemmatimonadota bacterium | reverse complement strand
TTCAGAAAGTGCGCCTCCTGGATCCGGGCGACACCTCGATGCTCGAAGGCGAGATCGTCGACCGGTTCTACTTCAACGACGAGAACGCCGTCACGGTAGAGGCGGGGGGGAATCCCGCCACCTTTGAACCGGTCCTGCTGGGGATCACCAATGCGGCCATCTCGACCGAATCGTGGATCTCGGCGGCCAGTTTCCAGGAGACGACCCGGGTGCTCACCGATGCCGCCATCCGGGGCAAGCGGGACGACCTGCTGGGGCCCAAGGAAAACGTGATCGTGGGGCAGCTCATCCCCGCCGGAACCGGGGTGCGGGGGTACCGTTCGCTCGACGTCTACGATCCCGAACTGGACGCGCTGTCCGAAGCGATCCAGGCCGAGATAGAGGCCCAGCGGGAAGCCGATGTGGCGTCCGGATCTGAAGCGGCCGAAGAAGTCGCAATGACCTGATTTCCCGCGTCATTCGGGCGTTGACAGCGAGTCGGAATAACCTAAGTTGCTAGTCTGTCCCGATAACGGGACCGAAGAGGATGGGAGCAGGAGATTTGCCCACCGTGAACCAGTTGGTCCGGAAGGGCCGGAAGAAGGTGCGAAAGAAGGGCACGGCGCCTGCGCTTCAGGGTTCCCCCCAGCGACGGGGGGTCTGTACGCGCGTGTACACGACCACGCCCAAAAAGCCCAATTCCGCTCTCCGTAAGGTGGCGCGTGTCCGGCTCACCAACCGGATCGAAGTAACGGCCTACATCCCCGGTGAGGGACACAACCTTCAGGAGCACTCGATCGTCCTGATCCGCGGCGGACGGGTCAAGGATCTGCCGGGCGTCCGGTACCACATCATCAGGGGTACGCTGGACGCCAGCGGGGTTGAGGATCGGATGCAGAGACGATCGAAGTACGGCACGAAGCGGCCCAAATAAGGGGACTGAATGCCTCGTCGCAAGCGAGCAGAACGGAGAGAACTGGCGCCTGATCCGGTCTTCGGATCGGTTCTGGTGACCCGTTTCATCAACAACCTGATGCGTAGAGGGAAGAAATCGCTGGCCGAGCGGATCTTCTATGAGGCTATCGAGCGCATCGATAACGTGACCGGGGGCGAGGGTCTCGCCACCTTCGAGAAGGCGTTGAACAACGCCAAACCCCAGGTCGAGGTGAAGTCAAGGCGGGTTGGTGGTGCCACCTACCAGGTGCCGGTGGAAATCTCACGGAACCGTTCCACGGCTCTGGCTATCAGATGGCTCATCACCAACTCTAAGGAACGGCCCGAGCATACGATGGCGCAACGGTTGGCCGCCGAACTCCTCGCCGCCTCGCGCGGCGAAGGTGCGACCGTCAAGAAGAAGGACGATACCCACCGGATGGCGGAGGCCAACAAGGCCTTTGCGCATTACCGCTGGTAACGCTCTCTCTTCCGCCGCTTGAGTCCGCGCCCTCCCACCGCCTGCTCACACTTCGCCGTACATTCATGAAGGGCCCCCCGGCCGGGAGCCGGGGGACTCAGAGGAGTCACCGGAACGCCGGTCTGCCCCTGACGGGGCATGTCCGTCGGACACCGGGTACACCGGAAGGAACACGGGTGTCGCGTTCGATTCCACTCACGCGGGTCAGGAATATCGGCATCATGGCCCATATCGATGCCGGTAAGACCACGACCACCGAGCGGATCCTGTTCTACACGGGACGGGTTCACCGCATCGGTGAGGTGGATGATGGTGCGGCGACGATGGACTGGATGGAGCAGGAGAAGGAGCGGGGGATCACCATCACCTCGGCCGCCACCACGACCTTCTGGCGCGACCACCGGATCAACATCATCGATACCCCCGGCCACGTCGATTTCACCGTCGAGGTGGAGCGTTCCCTGCGCGTTCTCGACGGAGCCATCGCGGTCTTCTGCGCCGTCGGCGGGGTCGAACCGCAGTCGGAGACGGTCTGGCGGCAGGCCGACCGCTACCGGGTGCCGCGAATCGCATACGTGAACAAGATGGACCGCATGGGGGCGGACTTCTTCCACGTCCTGGAGGAGATGCGGAACCGGCTGAAGGCCCCGATCCTCCCGGTGCAGCTCCCGGTGGGATCGGGTGAGATGTTCACCGGGATCATCGATCTGATCGGGGACCGGGCCTTTTTCTATGACGAGGCGAGCCAGGGGGTGAAAGTAGAAGAGGCCGAGATTCCCGACGCGCACCGGGCCCTGGCCCACGAGTACCGGCAGAAGATCCTGGAGCAGGTGGCCGAGTACAACGACACCCTGCTCGAGAAGTTCCTCGAGGAGAAGCCGATCGAAGTACACGAGATCCGCTCGGCCATCCGGCGGGCGACCCTCGACAGCCATATGGTGCCGGTTTTCTGCGGTTCCTCGTACAAGAACAAGGGTGTGCAGAAACTGCTCGACGGCGTGGTGGACTACCTGCCCGCTCCCAGCGACATCCCCCCGGTGGAGGGGGTCGTGCCGACCCGCGAACACGAGCGGATCCACCGCCGGCCCGACGACGACGAGTCGTTCAGCGCCCTGGCCTTCAAGATCGTGACCGATCCCTATGTCGGCCGGCTGACCTATTTCCGGGTCTACTCCGGCTTCCTGAAGGCCGGCGGCTACGTCTACAATCCCCGCTCGCACCGCAAGGAGCGGGTGGGACGGATCCTGTTGATGCACGCCAACAAGCGGGAGGAGCTCGACGCCGTCTACGCCGGCGAGATCGCAGCCGCGGTCGGCCTGAAGAGCACCGGGACCGGCGATACGCTCTGTGATGAGGACGCGCCGATCGTGCTCGAGAGCATGAACTTCCCGCGGCCGGTGATCTCGGTCGTGATCGAACCGAAGTCCCAGCTCGACGAGGAACGGCTCGCCAGCAGCCTGGCCAAGCTGGCCGAAGAGGATCCCACCTTCCAGGTGCGGTCCGATCCGGAAACCGGGCAGACCCTGATCAACGGGATGGGGGAGCTTCACCTCGAGGTCCTGGTCACCCGTCTGCTGCGCGAGTTCAAAGTAGCCGCCAACGTGGGACGCCCGCAGGTGGCCTACCGGGAATCGATCACCCGGGAGGTCGAGGAAGAGACCCGGTACGTGAAACAGACCGGCGGCCGGGGCCAGTACGCTCATATCGTCATGCGGGTGGGGCCGGGGAAGCCGGGTTCGGGCCTGGTGTTCGAGAGCCAGGTCGTGGGCGGGGTCATCCCCAAAGAGTACATCCCGGCGGTGCACCAGGGGCTGAAGGAGGCGATGCGGAACGGGGTGCTGGCGGGCTACCAGCTCGAGGACATCGAGGTCACGCTGCTGCACGGCTCCTACCACGAGGTCGACTCGAGCGAGATGGCCTTCAAGATCGCCGCCTCGAAGGGCTTCAGGGACGCAGCCCGCAAGGCCGGTCCGGTCCTGCTCGAGCCGATCATGGAGATCGAGGTCGTCACCCCCGAGGAGTACATGGGGGACGTCATGGGGGACCTCACCGCCCGGCGCGGCAGGGTCCGGAACATGAGATCACGTTCCGA
>CAYSYY010000460.1:2806-3491 GCA_964435265.1 uncultured Gemmatimonadota bacterium | reverse complement strand
CCGGATGTCGGATCATCTTGCCTACCAGGGAGCATCTATCCGCTTCAATGCCGATTATACAACCGATCCCGACGACCTGCCCGACGATGTGAAGGTCCGATGGGATTTCGAGGGAGACGGGACGTGGGACACCGGATTCAGTACAGACAAGTTCGCCTCCCGGACGTATGAGTCGGTCGGCTGGTACCGCCCGCTGGTTGAGGTGCAGGATTCCTCCGGCGCCAGTGATACCACCGGGCAGCAGTTGTACGTTTCAGAACCGGTTCTCTGGGTACAGTATGATAGACATATCGCTGATCAGCCCCCGGCTCTCAGCCCCGACGGGAACACCTTCTTCCATGTGGCCGGCGGCAGTGCGGTAAATATCCGCACCCTCGATGGTGAGCTCTCCTGGTATCTGAGTGTCTGGCAGTCCATGCGCGGTGGTCCCGTCATTGCATCGGATGGCACGATCTTCCTGGTCAGCCAGCTATCCTCCAGTTCAAAGATGAGCCTCTTCGCCTTGCCCCAATCAGGTGGCGTGGCCTGGAGTGTCGAGAACGACAACCTCAATCTGTATCCACCGTGCCTGGATGCTGATGGTTCTGTCCTGGTAAGTGACCCCGATTCACTGTATGCCTTCGCGGTCGAGGACGGTGAGCGTGAGTGGGCGTTCCACCATGCCGGCGGTGCCGCCTGGACGGTC
>CAYSYY010000460.1:2374-2796 GCA_964435265.1 uncultured Gemmatimonadota bacterium | reverse complement strand
CAACTCCATCATCCTGGCGACCGATTGTTGTGGGGTATACTGCCTTGACCAGTTCGGCGAATTACTCTGGCATGTCGGGGAGATCGGATTTCTTTCCTATCCCCCGGCTCTTGCTGCTGACGGAACCATCTATCTGAAAATCGATGACCTGGTGCGTATCTCCCCTGATGGGACCACCATAGATGCAATCGCCACAGGCACGAGTACTGATCGCACTCCGATCATCTCAGCTGATGGCCGGATCTTCATATCCGGTCCCCGCCTGCTCGTTCTCGATACCGGTTTGACGGAAATCCACAGCATACCGGGGCCGGCTGGAATGCCGGCTGTCGCCGCCGACGGTTCAATCTGGTGCGGATTTCCTACAAGTATCGAGGGAGTGGCACACTCATTCCTCCGTTGGTACGGTCCCGATTACACCC
>CAYSYY010000460.1:0-2364 GCA_964435265.1 uncultured Gemmatimonadota bacterium | reverse complement strand
ACCCTTCTGGGTGAGTGGGCGGTTAGGGGTTGGGGCGTCTCCTCACCTCTCATCACCACCTCCGGGATCGTTCTCTACGTCACAGAAGATGCCATGATCGCGGTTCCCGCCGGGGGCAGCCTCCCGGCTACCGCCGGGTGGTCCCGTCAGCAGGGCGATATATACAACTCCGGACGGATCAGCCCCTGAAGGATCTGCCCAACCACAGCGCCTTCCTGCGGGCCCGGGTGTATTTCTGAGATCCCGGATGGCCGGTAGGGAAGCGGGATCGGCCCCTAACGTCCCTGCAGGGCCCTTACCGGATCCACGCGGGTGGCCCGACGGGCCGGCACCAGGCTGGCCGCGATACCGATGATCGGGAATCCCAGGGCGATGGTCGCCAGGGTGACGGGATCGGCGGTGCCGACCTCATAGAGCTGCGATTGGATGAGACGGGTGACGGCGAGCGCGGCGGCGAAGCCGATCCCGAGCCCGCCGCCGATCAGCAGCAATCCCCGGTTGACGACCGAACGCATGACGTCACGGGCGGAAGCGCCGAAGGCGATCCGGATCGCGATCTCCCCGGTTCTCTGCGCCACGTGGTAGGCCAGGACGGCGTAGAGCCCCGTCAGGGAGAGCAGCAGCGCCACGGCGGCGAAGAGGGAGACGGCCAGGCTCAGAACGCGGTTGCCGGTCAGGGAATCGGAGATGATCCCGGTCATGGTTATTACCCCGGTCACCAGAGCGTCCCGATCGCGGGCCCGGACGATCTGCCGCAGTTCCTCCGCCACCCCCGCCATCCGGCCCCGGGTTCTCACCATCAGCTGCATGGCGTTCGACGGCTGGTCCTCATAGCGGAAGTACATCTGGAAATCGGGGGGGGAGCTCACCGCTCTGATGCGAATGTCCCCGGCGACGCCGATGATCTCGTACTCCCGCTCACCGCTCATCCGGAAGTTGACGATGAGCCGGCGGCCGACCGGGTCCTCATCGCCGTAGAGAGCCACGGCCATGACCCGGTTGATGACGACCGGCGGCAGCGGTCGCCCGGCGTCGGAGCGCTCGTGATCCCGCCCCCGCACCAGCGGGAGTCCCATCGTCTCGAAGTACCCGGGCAGCACGAAACGCGCATACGCATCGGGCGTTCCCTCCCCGGGCTCCGGCGGGTCATCCGGATTCCAGCAGGTCCAGTTGGTGAAGGGATACTTGATGGGCACCTTGTCGATCAGGGCCGCCGAGACCACCCCGGGCATCTCCCGGACATCCTCCAGAACAGTCCGGAAGAACTGCTCCCGGGCAACCGGATCGCCGTAGATCCCCGGGTCGAGAGTGAGTTCAGCCGTCACCAGATCCCCGGTCGGGAAGCCCACATCCACCGCCTGCAGGCGCCCCAGGCTCCGGATGAGGAGCCCCGCACCGGTGAGGAGGACCACCGAGAGGGCGACCTGGACGGTGACCAGCCCGCTCCGGACCCGGTTCGCCCGGCTGCCCGGAGAGGACCGCTGGCTGCTGCGCAGATCTTCGGCGGGATCGGTCCGGGAGGCGGTCAGCGCCGGGCCGGTCCCGAACAGGAGCGCCGTGGCCAGCGAGATCAGCAGGGTGAAGGCCAGCAGGGGACCCGATAGATCCACCGTGGTGAGACCCACCAGATCCAGGGGATAGAGGATCAGGATGAGCCGCTGCAGTCCGAGGGCGAGCCCGACTCCCAGGCCGCCGGCCGCGATGGCCACGAGGAGGTGCTCGGTGAAGAGCTGGCGCACCAGCCGCGGCCGGCTCGCCCCCAGCGCGGTGCGCACAGACAGCTCCACCCGGCGCGAGGTCGCCCGGGCCAGCAGGAGTCCGGCGACGTTGCCGCAGGCGATGAGGAGCAGGAGCGCGGTGGCCGCCATCAGAACCAGCAGGGTCGGACGGTAGCCCTCGGCCAGGGCCCGACCCAGCGGAGTGAGCAGGAAGCCTTTGGTGGCGTGCGTGTCGGGATAGGTCTCGGCCAGACCGGCACTGATGACATCGATCCCGATCTGGGCCCGGGCCAGGGTCACCCCCGGTTTCATCCGCCCCACCACCTGCCAGGAGTGGGAGCGCCGCTCGCCGGTATCCCGGGTGCCGAGACGGATCGGGTACCAGAGATCGGTGGCGTAGCGGAAGCGGAAGCCGGGGGGCATGATTCCCACCACCTCGACCGGCAAACCGGCCACGGTCAGGGTGCTCCCCACGGCCTCCGGAGCACCGCCGAACCACCTCTGCCAGAACCCATGACTGATGACGATCACACCCGGGGCGTCGGGTTGCGCCTCCTCGGGAGCGAAGGCCCGGCCCCGCTGAGGTTCCACGCCCAGGGCCCGGAAGAAATCCACCGTGACCACACCGACGACGGCCATCTGCGGA
>CAYSYY010000459.1:0-3502 GCA_964435265.1 uncultured Gemmatimonadota bacterium | reverse complement strand
GGCCTCTTCTCGCTGATCCTCGGCACCACCGGGCTCTACGGGGTGATCGCCTACGACGTCTCCCGCCGCAGGCGCGAAGTGGGGATCAGGATGTCCCTGGGCGCCCGGCGCTCCCAGGTCCTGCGTCTCATCATCGGGGACGGTCTGAAACTGGTCGTCATCGGGACCGCCATCGGCCTCGGCCTGGCCTGGCTCACTTCACGTTCCCTGGCCACGATGCTCATCGGGACGCGGCCGGCCGATCCCGTGACCTACGCCCTGGTGGGGATCCTCTTCCTGCTGGTGGCCCTGGCCGCGACCTGGCGCCCGGCTCATGCCGCCGCCACCATCGATCCGGTCGCCGCTCTGCACCAGGAATGAACCCGGTCCTCCGGTCGGCTCTGGACCGGGCCCCGGAGTCGGAGGTGCTCAGATGACGAATATCATCCACCCTCAGCGCGTCAGCCGCCGCCGGTCAATCATCACCCTCCCGGCCGTCTTCCTGCTCCTGCTCATTCCCTCCCTCCGGCCCGTCTCCGGGCAGAGTGCCCTGGCCAGAGGGATCGAGCTGTTCGAGGCCGGCTCATACAAGGAGGCGGTGGAGTGGCTGGAGCGGGCGGTCGAAGAACAACCCGGTGACGTGACCGCCCACCGGCGACTCTTCGAAGCCTACAATCACTACGGGCAGACCGTCGGCCCGGTCAAGGCGATAAGCCTCGCCCGGAAGATGCGGCAGGAGTTGGAGATCATCATCGAGCTGGATCCGGCCTCGGTCGATGAGCGGCGCGCGCTGATCCAGTTCCACTATTTTCTCCCCGGCCTGCTCGGGGGCGACAAGGAGCATGCGCTGGAGCTGGTCGAGGAGCTGCGCCGGATCGATCCCCGGGAGGGCACCCTGGCCATCGTCGAGATCCATACCGAGGACGAGGATTACGCCGACGCCATCCGGGAGTGCGAGACGTTCCTGCGCGCCGTGCCCGGTGATACCCGGATCCGCCAGGAGCTCGGACGTGTCTACCACGCCCAGGAGCGCTGGGAGGACGCCTTCGGGCTCTTCGAGGAGATCATCGCCGAGGATCCCCGGGATCCGTACACCTGCTACCTGGTGGGGCGGAGCGCCGCCGTCTCGGGCCGGAACCTGGAGCGCGGGGTCGTATGTCTGCGCTCCTTCCTCGAGCACCGGGACGAGGCCGAGGATCCCGACGACATCCCCAGCGCGGCCGACGCGCACTGGCGGCTGGGGATGATCTGCGAGCACCAGAACGACCTCGCGGCGGCCCGGGCGGAATACGAGACGGCACTCAGACTGGACCCCGATCACCGTGAGGCGAAAGCGGCCCTGCGGGATCTGCGGGAGCCGTAACCGCCTACCGCGCTCCCTTCACGCCCAGCACGATCAGGGAGTACGCGTCCGGGACGAGAAGGAATCCGTCACCGAGGGCGACTGTGGCCGTCTCCCCCGGGGTGCGCCAGGACGCGACTTCGCGGGGAGCACGCGGATCGCTCACGTCGATCACCCGGACTCCGAAGGATTCATCCGCGAGGTACGCGAGCGGGCCGCTGATCACGACATCGTTGGCGAAGCCGTCGATCGGGCAGGTCGCGAGCAGTATCGGCTGCGTGGGCTCGCGTACGTCCACGATCTGCACTCCGGCGTCACCGTCGGCCACACAGGCCAGCGCTCCGCTCACCGCCACCCCGGTGGCCAGACCCGGCGTCGGGAGGAAACCGACCTCGCGCGGAGCGGTCGGATCCGCAATCGCCAGGATATGCAGGCCGGTGTCGGAGTTGGCCAGGTAGGCGTACTCCCCTGCGATCGCCAGCCCGTAGGCGAAGCCGTCCATCTCCAGCGTACCGACCAGCTCGGGTGCATCGACATCGGATACATCCACGATGTGGAAGCCGGAGAGGTCGGCGGTGAGGTAGACGTAGTCCCCCCGCGCCACCGGCCGGCGGGCCACCCCGGGGATCGGCAGCCGCGTGGTCTGCCGGATCCGGGGCAGTCCGGAGAGATCGTAGACCTGCAGGCCCCAGCGATCGGTGACATAGGCCCGTTCCCGTTGTGCGGTCATGCCGTGCACTCCCCGGAAGATCTGGGTCGACGCGATGATCCGGGGTGCCGCGGGAGCGGTGACATCGATCACCTGCAGGCCGGAGAGATCGCCGACCGCGCAGATCGTGTCGCCCACCGCTTCAGCGGCGATGATCGAACCGGGGGTGAAGTAGTGACCGCGGGTTCGCAGACGGGACGGATCGGCCAGGTCGAGGATGAACACACCGGCGAAGTAATCCACCACGAAGGCGCAGGTCCCATCGGTCGCCACCTCCCAGGCCTCGTTGTACATGGTGTAGCGGGTGACCGAGACCTCGACGGGCGCGGCCGGATCGCTGATATCCACGAGCTGGAGTCCGCCGTCGTAGAGCCCGCCGATGAACACCCGGTCGCCGCTCACGGCCAGGCCGTGCGCGTATCCCGAGGTGGTGAACGACGCCACCGCGACCGGGGTCACCGGATCGCCGACGTCCACGATCTGCAGTCCGGCTGCACCGTCGGCCACCAAAGCCAGCTCTCCCGCCAGGGCGACCCGCTCGGCCGTACCCGGGGTATCGAAGGTGCCGAGCAGGACAGGGAGATCGGCACCGAGCTGGAAGATGTGGAGACCGCCGGGGCCGTCGGCCAGGTAGAGACGGTCCCCCCGCCGGACGACATCCTCCGCCCGGCCGGGCGTGTCGAGCACTCCCAGGAGCCGTGGGGTACTCCGGTCGGCCACGTCGACCTGAACGAGCCCCCGGCCGGCGGTGGCGAGGTAGACGGTGTCGCCGGTCACGACCACTCCCCGGGCCTCATCGGCCGTCGCGTACGATCCCACCGCGACCGGATGCCGGGGATCGGAGACATCCACGATCTGAAGCCCTTTCGGGCCGGCAGCGAGATAGGCGTACGATCCCTCGACCGCGATACCGTATCCGCCTCCGAGGTAGAGTTGGGAGAGCGGGACCGGAGCCCTGCGGTCACTGATGTCCAGGACCACCAGACCGTTCAGGAAGGCGCAGTAGGCGGTGTCGCCCTCCAGGTGGATATCGTATGCCTTCGACCACAGCAGCGAGCTCTCGAACACCAGCTCCGGCGTGTCCTGGGTGCGGCCGCCGGTCAGGAGCAGGATGACGGCCGGCAGGAGCAGGCGCCGGAATCCGGAGGCAGGGACGGTGTGCCGCTGGTTGATCCCCATGGCGGACCTCCCGGCAGGATCACCTGCCGATACGAGCTGTGAGGTCGGGGGGCGTCAGATCAGAATATCTTCGGCCCAGCCCAGCTTGATGAGTTCGATGCGGTTCAGATCGCTGGTGCCGATCCCATGGCGGGTATCGGCGAGCTGGATATGCTTGGGCACCGGCGGCAGCTCCTGGCCGGGGCCCAGCACCTCCCGGCGTTTGGCCTTGATCAGCTCCAGACCGATGGTGTCCACGGCCACCGGATCACGTCCCACCAGCAGTCCCCGGTAGTCCCAGACGTACCGCCGGC
>CAYSYY010000458.1:0-3507 GCA_964435265.1 uncultured Gemmatimonadota bacterium | reverse complement strand
AGCTTCGTGGCAATGTCAGCGTCCTCGAAGGCTCCGGCGGCAACATTGCCGTGCGGCAGACCGCCGTTGATGTAGCTCCAGGTATTGGTATGGGGGTCGTAGATTGCGATCAGGGCCGGCTCATCACCGGTGTTGAGATAGAGCTTGCCGTTGATGACCGCCCCGTTCCGATCCCACCAGGCCCCCTGGGAATCACTTGCTTCCGAGGTCCAGATATTGGTCTCCGGATCGTAGACCTCCAGAGCGTCCGCCCAGCTGTTCTGGTCGTGCCCGCTGATGACGTAGAGCCTGCCGTTGATGACATAGACATGGGGTGACTGACGCGGGGTGGGCATGTCGGGCAGCGACGACCAGATATCGGTCGCCGGATCGTAGACCTCGACGGTGGTGAATAATCCGCCCTCGTCCTGCCCGCCGGCCACGTAGAGTTTCCCGTCCATGACGCCGATCCCGACGTTCCAGCGTCTCGTGGGGGCCGTGGTGACGAGGTACTGCCAGCGTTCGATCAGGTTGATCCCGCCCACGCTCAAACCACCGGAGAGGGAGAAGTTGCCGGTGGCAGTGGCCGGACCTTCCCGGACCGGTTCATCGAACCAGAAACTGAGGGTGTCGGCTCCGCTCACCCCTTCGGCGAAGATCGCCGTGGGGGGCCGGTTGTCGACATTGACCAGGCAGGTATCGGCGGTACCGGAGGTGGTCTCGTTGTCGCGGGGAGTGAGCCGGAAGCGCACCCGTCCGGCAACCTGGCCGGGCAGGTCGCTCCCCGACTTCCAGGTGAGGGTGCCGGTGAAATTGGATGAGGTGATGCCGGCCGTGTCGCCCTGGACCGTAGCCGGGTTCCAGGTGCCCTCCCCGGCCAGCTGGTACTCGGCTTTGAGCCAGACCGGATTGTTCTCTGGATCGGAGATGACGCGGTGGATGGTGAGATCACCGCTCCGGGAACCGGACGGCCCGTAGACCCGAAGGGTCGGCGTCTGACCCGTGTCAGGAGTGAAGGTATCATCGATCGAACCGGCCAGGGTGTTGCCGGCCTGGTCGGTGATGTTCGAAGCGGTGAGGGTGACGGTGTTCGGCGGCGGTGGGAGGGTCTGGTCTCCCGAGAGAGTGAGCTCGTATACACCGCGATCGAGCATGTCGAAGACCAGGTAGTAGCTCCCCTGCCACTCGAAGAACCGGCCGTGGTAGAACCGGGCACCGACGGCATCGCCCATGTAATCCTGACGCGGCAGCGGCATGTCGGGGCCGGTCGACCAGCTGTTGCTGGCCGGATCGTAGATCTCGACCGTCGAAAGCGAACCGTTGTTGTTCTCCCCTCCGACGACGAAAAGTCTGCCATCGATGACGCCACCGACGGCCCGGACGCGCGGGGTCGGCATCGATGCCAGGGTGGAAGTGACGCCGGTCGCGGGATCGAACATCTTCAGGGTCGTCGTATAGGTGCTGGTGTTATCGTCCCAGCCGCCGGCCAGGTAGAGCTTGCCGTTGATCACGGTCGTGGCGGGGCTGCTGCGGTCGGAGCCGCCCGACTGGCTGGACCAGCTGTCGGTTTCGGGATCGTAGATGTACATGGTGGGCGGGTTGCCCTGCTGGTTCACGTACAGCTTCCCGCCGATCCCCCGGGCCTGAGCGTCCCACGAGGCGGGATTGATGGGGGGCGTGGCGAGGGTGCTCCAGGTGTCGGTCTGGGGATCATAAGCCTCGAGTGAGTTCACCCGGCCACTGGCGTTATCTCCCGAGAGCAGGTAGATCTTCCCGTTCAGAGCGGCCGCGACCGCACTGGAGCGCGGCGAGAGCAGCGGGGCCAGCGAACTCCAGGAAGCGGCGGGTTCGGCGGCGGGATCGTAGACCTCAAAGCGGTCCAGGTGGTTGCTGTTATCATAGCCGCCGAGGACGTAGAGCTTCTCCCCCATCCCCACTACCGCAGCATTGCCGGCCGGTGTCGGAGCGGTCGTGGCGGACCGTTTCCAGAGGTCATTGACCGCGATCGAGGCGATGCCGTAGGGGCTCGAGAGCGAGTAATTGCCGGTGCTGGTGGCCGAGGCTTCCGTGACCGGTTCGTTAAACCAGAAACGGAATGTGGGATCGCCGCTGCTGCCCGCGGCCGAGATCGAGACCGGCGCCCGGTTGTCGAGATCGAAGATGATCGCATCGGGAGCGCCGGGGGTGACGGCGTTGTCGCTCGGGGTGATCCGGAACCGCAGCAGAGCGACCTCCTGCCCGCCCAGATCGGTGGCCGAGCTCCAGACCAGGCTGCCGGTGTAGTTGGCCGGATAGATGCCGCTGGTGGTGCCGGTCACGCTTGCCGGATGCCAGCTGTCACCGTGGTCGGTCGAGTACTCTGCGGCCAGCGAGACCGGGTTGCCCTCGGCATCGGCGATCTCGTAAGTGATGGTGATGTCGCCGCGCCGCACCCCGGACGGCCAGGTGAGTTCGATCGAAGGCGGCTGCCCGGTGTCGGGATAGAAATCGGTCGAGAGGGGAGCGGTCAGAGTGTTCCCGTACCGGTCGGAGATGTTCTCGGCGGTGATCGTTACAGCTGTGTCGGAGGGGGGGAGCACCTCGCCCGCGCCCAGGGTGAGCTCGTATTCGCCGCGGAAATCGTAGATGTCGAGCGCCTGGATATAATCGCCGTAATAACCGCTGGCGATGTAGAGCCTGTTGTCGATCACATCGGCCGTCGTCTTCCAGCGCAGGTTGGGGAGGGTGGATACGGTTGACCAGCTGTCGCTGCCCGGATCGTACGCATACACATCGCTGTTGAAGTCGGTGCCGTCGAAGCCGCCGGCCACGAAGAGTCTGCCCCAGACCACCTCGGAGGCGGCGTAGGCGATCGCCTTCGGCATCGGGGCCCTGGTCGTCCAGGTGTTGGTGACGGGGTCGTACACCTCGAGAACAGCGTAGTAGGTGGTTTCTTCCACCTCCCCACCGGCCACGTACATCTTGCCGTCGATGACTCCGGAGGTCGCGCCCTGTCGCGGGGTTGGCATGCCGGCCACCGAGGACCAGCTGTTGGTGGTCGGATTGTACCGGCGGACGCTGGCGTCGTAATAATCCCCGCCGGTGACGTAGAGGCGGTTGCTGATCGCTTCCATGACCGCCCACGACCGATCTGAGGCGTAATCGCCGGCGGCCCACGACCAGGTATCGGTCCCCGGATCGTAGTACTCGAGCGCGTTGCCGCTGCCGATGATATAGATACGGCCGTTGAGCACCGTTGCCCGGCCGCCGTCCCGCCAGCCCATGCTCGAGGTTCCCAGGTTCCAGGTATCGGTGGCGGGATCGTAGATCCGGACTTCCTGGCCGGCGGTCCCCCCGCCGATCACATACAGTTTGCCGTTGAGCACAGCCGAGGCCGATCCGGAGCGTCCCGGAGCGGGCAGGGGCGCTCCGCTCGACCAGTTGTGCACATCGATGTTGCTGATGGTGAAGCCGGACAGGGAGATATTGGCTGGATCGGTGGCATCGGCATCGACGACCGGCTCGTCGAACCGGAAGGTGACCGTGTCG
>CAYSYY010000457.1:0-3512 GCA_964435265.1 uncultured Gemmatimonadota bacterium | reverse complement strand
GAAACCGCGGAAGAGACTTTGAAAGCCCTCCCCAAGGGAAAGATCCTGAAAATCCCATTGACCAAGAAATTGAAACTAAAAACTATCTAGAAAGAACTCTTAAACTCCTTGAATTGGGAGACGTTTATATTGTCTTCAGGGGAGGGACAGGCACAATTTCAGAATTCGGGATGGCTTGGGGATTAGCCAGGCTCTATTTTGGCCACCACAAACCTTTAATTCTGTATGGAGAATTTTGGTACAAGATAATTGAAACTTTTAGAGAAAATATGAGAATTAGACCAGAAGATTTAAAAGTTTACAAAGTAGTTAAAACGCCAGAAGAAGCTTACAAGGCGATAAAAATCTTTGAGCAAGCTTTAAAAAAGCAAAATAATGCTCATGGGCAAGAGAAGGCATTTCAACAATGAAAATCAAAGAATTGGAAAAGAAAGCTAATGAGATAAGGCAAGATGTTATCAAGATGTTGGCAGCGGCTGGTTCAGGACATCCGGCTGGTTCCCTTGGCATGGCTGATATTTTTACTGCTCTGTATTTTGAAATATTAACCCATAATCCCAAGAGACCCAATTGGAAAAATCGTGATCGATTAATTCTTTCTAATGGTCATATTTGCCCTGTTCGATATGCAGCCATGGCTCATGCGGGTTATTTCCCTCTTTCTGAATTGAAAACCTTGAGGAAATTGGGATCTCGTCTTCAAGGTCATCCTGAGAGACTTAGACTTTCAGGATTGGAAACGACTTCTGGTCCATTAGGTTGTGGTTTAGCGCAGGCGGCTGGTATGGCATATGCTGCCAGGATGGATGAAGCCAGATTTAGAATCTTTTGTATTACCAGTGATGGTGAACATGATTCGGGCAATCATTGGGAAGCGGTTATGTTTGCCGGAAAAAACAAACTTTCAAATTTAACTGCTTTTGTCGACAGAAATAATATTCAGATTGATGGTCACACAGAAGATGTTATGCCTTTAGAACCTTTAAAAGAAAAATATGAATTTTTTAATTGGAATGTAATTGAGATTGATGGTCACAGCATGAGGGAGATTATTAAGGCAGTTAACAAAGCAAGGTTGAATTATGAGAAACCAACGATGATTGTTGCCCACACCATACCGGGAAAAGGAGTTTCTTTCATGGAGAATTTACCTGAATGGCATGGTAAAGCACCAAACAAAGAGGAAGCTAAGAAAGCATTGGAAGAGTTAAAAGGAATTGCCAAAGAAATTAAAAAAGAAAAATGAGTGACTCAAGATATCAATACGAAAAAATAAATGTAATAAAGGTTATCTTAGAAAGATCTGATGGGAGGATATTACTTGTTCAAGAACCAGAAACAAATGAATGGATGCCGGGTCATTGGGGATTGCCCGGCGGTAAACCTTCAGCGAAAGAGTCTTTATACCGAGCTTTTAAGAGAAAAATGAAAGAAGAACTGGGTATTGAACTTGAGCCGGAAGGAATTTTTAGAGTGGAGGAATTATTAATCGAGGGACGCACGGTTCTTATATTCCATGCGGTTGCCAAGATTGACACAGAACTAAAACTTGAAGGAGAAAGCAGGGCTTATAAATGGGTTGACGTTGACGATCTTCAAAAAATGGATTTAGCAGAATTCACAGAATTTTTTAACAAAAAACTTCTTACAGACTACCTTACAGGTGACAAGAAAGTTATGAGCTTTAATCTAATTGAAACACAAGAATATTACAACTTATCTGAAGATGTTGATTACCAGAGATGGTTTGAATCAGGAAAGAAAAATGATTAATCCAAAATTAAAATTATCAAAAAATATTTTTAAAAAAGATATTGAGAAAATACCCAGCAGAAATGGATATGGGGAGGGATTAGTTGTAGCAGGGGAGAAAGACGAGAATGTGGTAGTCCTCTGCGCCGACTTAACCGAAAGTACCAGAAGTCATTTATTTCAAGATAAATTCCCACAAAGATTTATTGAGGTGGGAGTAGCCGAACAAGCCTTGGCCACTATTGCCGCTGGTATGGCTAATTATGGGAAAGTTCCTTTCATTTCTTCCTTTGCCATTTTTTCTCCAGGCAGGAATTGGGAGCAGATTAGAACAACTATTGCCTTGAATGACGTGCCAGTAAAAATTGCTGGCTCTCATACTGGCGTTTCTGTTGGGCCTGATGGGGCTACCCACCAAGCACTAGAAGATATGGCCATTATGAGGACCATGCCCAATATGATTGTTCTTGCTCCAGCTGATGCCATAGAAACAAAAAAAGCTGTTCTTGAAGCCGCTAAAAATGAAAAACCAACATATATTCGTTTTACTAGGAACGCGACCCCTGTTTTTACAACAGAGAAAACACCTTTCAAAATTGGCAGAGCTGAAACTGTTTGGCAAAGTAAAGATCCTCAAGCGGCCATTATTGCTTGTGGCCCTTTGGTGTATGAAGCTCTATTGGCAGCTAAAGAATTATCTAAAAGTAAAATTGAGGTATTGGTTATTAATGGCCATACCATTAAACCACTAGATGAGTTGGCCATCATTCGGGCTGCCAAAACAACTGGAGCGGTAGTTACCGTTGAGGAACATCAAATCACTGGAGGGTTAGGAGGAGCCGTTGCTGAAGCCTTAACCAAGAATTTTCCAGTACCCATAGAATTTGTAGGCATGCCCGATTCTTTTGGTGAATCAGGTAAAGCCGATGAGCTTCTTGAAAAGTATAAAATGAAATCAAGGGATATTGTCGCTGCTGTCAAGAGAGTAATCAAAAGGAAAAATGAACAATCTTAATTCGATTGCCAAATCATTGGTGGCTGATTATAAGGGTATTTTGGCCGCTGATGAGAGCTTGCCAACGATCAAAAAAAGATTTGATCAGATTGGAATTGAATCTACCAAAGAAAACCGTCGCAGTTATCGAGAAATGCTTTTTACCACGCCAGGCATAGAAGAGTTTATCAGTGGCGTCATTTTATTTGATGAAACGGTTTATCAGAAAGACAAAGAAGGAACTCCCTTCCCAAAACTTTTAGAAAAGAAGGGTATTGTTCCAGGGATAAAAGTTGACGAAGGAAAAGAACCTTTTGGGAATTCAGGCGAGATGATCACCAAAGGCATTGATACCTTAGCAGAACGATTAAATAAATATATAAAAGAAGGTTTGAAATTTACTAAATGGCGGGCCGTTTTCAATATTGGCAATGGCCTTCCCAGTAAGGAAGTGATTAATAAAAATATAGAACTTTTAGCTGAATTTGCCTTCGTTAGCCAGCAGAAAGGCTTTGTGCCAGTTGTTGAGCCAGAAGTATTGATGGATGGAAAACATGATTTAGCTGATTGCGAAGAAGTAACAAGAAAAGTATTTTCCAGTCTTTTCTCAGTTTTAGAGAAAAGAAAAGTGAATTTCAGCGCCATGCTTTTAAAACCTAATATGGTCGTTTCTGGAAAGGAAAATTCTCAAAGAGCTAATCCTCAAGAAGTCGCTGATGCAACCTTAAGGGTTCTTGAAAGGACGATTCCCGATGAAGTTCCAGGT
>CAYSYY010000456.1:0-3516 GCA_964435265.1 uncultured Gemmatimonadota bacterium | reverse complement strand
GAAAGACAGTTGGCCAGGCAGGCAGTCAGGCGGGCAGGCAGTCAGGCGGGCAGGCGGCCAGATGGGAAAGGCGGGCGGACCGGGGAGGCAATCAGGGCCGACGGCGCTCGCCGTAGCGCTGCAGGACGGTCGTGATCCGCCCGTCGCTCTGCCGGGTCAGGATGTAGAGGCGGTCGTACTCGTCGTCCGCGATCGCTTCGCTCGCTTCCCCCGGTCCCGGATCTCCGCCCAGCAGACGGACCAGCTCGGGGGTCGTGTTGCTGTGGCCGCAGACCAGGTGCCGACCCGGCAGGACCTTCAGCCGTTCGGCGAGCCCGGCCAGGCCGTCGGCATCATAGATCGTGACGGTGAGCCCGAGCTTATCCACGAACGGCGCCAGGGTGTCGCGAGTCCGTAGGTAGTCGGTGCTGTAGAGACCGGTGATCCCGGCCCCTTCGAGCAGATCGTACAGCGCTGCGGCCCGTTCCCGGCCCCGGGGTGTGAGCGGCGGATCGGCACTGCCGTCATCGGCTTTCTCGGCGTGGCGCACGAGGAAGATGGTGGTGATCGGATCGGGCGAGGCTCGGCCGGCCGTGACGATCGAGTACCCGGCACCGGGTTCGGTCTCGAATGAGATCAGGCCGTCATCGGCCCGGCGCACCCGGACCCGCCGTCCGTTCTGCCGCACCTCCACCGGGTCGGCGGTACGCAGCCGGCAGAGGCCGCCGAGCAGCGAGCGGATCGTGGCGGAGCTCAGGCGACCTCCGGCCCAGCTCATCGCCACCTCGAAACCGCCGCGGGCGCACAGGCCGCTCACCGCTCCATCGGTCCAGGCCGCCGGCAGGGCGGGGAGCAGGTGGAGCTCTTCCTCGTGCGACTGCAGGAGCATCTCGATCAGAGCGGCGGTCACGCCGAAGGATCCATCCACCTGCAGCTGCCCGGAGCAGATCGAGAAGAGGTTGTCGTGGGTGTAGTGGCCGATCGTATAGACGAGATTCTCCAGGGCCCGCTCGGGTTCCTGCAGACGGGCCCAGCAGCCCATCTTCCAGGCCGAGGCCCAGCCGTTGCCGGGCAGACCGCGCTGTTCCAGCACCACCCGGCAGCCGGCGGCCAGCGCGGGGGTCCGTCGCCCCGAGATCAGATGGCCGGGGTAGAGGCCGTAGAGGTGGGAGATGTGCCGGTGGCTGCGCTCCTTCTGCCCCCAGTCCTCGAGCCACTCCTGCAGGTCGCCTCCCGAACCGATCTGCATCGGGGCCAGCCGTTCGCGGGCGGTGAGCACCCGCTGCCGGAAATCGGCGTCGGTGCCGAGCACTCCGGCGGCGGCGGCGACGGCGGTGAAGAGATCGTGCAGGATCTGCAGGTCGATGGTGGAGCCGGCGCAGATGCTGGTGCCGGGGCGGTAGCCCGAGGTGACCTCGTCGAAGTAGGGATCGTTCCCCGGGCGGTCGGGGAAATTCTCGGGGGAGGTGGAAGGGTTGGTCACCAGCCACCCGCGGTCGGGGTGCTCGACGAGGAAATCGAGAAAGAAGGCCGCACTCCCCCGCATGACCGGGTAGACCTCGCGCAGGAAGTCCTCGTCGCCGGTGAAGAGCCAGTGCTCCCACAAGTGGGTGCAGAGCCAGGCCCCGCCGGTGGTGAAGGTCCCCCAGGTGGGGCCGTCCATCGGGGCGGTGACCCGCCAGAGGTCGGTGTTCTGATGGTGGACCCATCCCCCGGCGCCGTAGTGCTCGCGGGCCACGTCGGCGCCCTGATCGCTCAGCTCGGCGATCATCCGGAAGAGCGGTTCGGCGCACTCGCTCAGGTTGGCCCCTTCGGCCGGCAGGTAGTTCATCTGGGTGTTGATGTTGGTGGTGTACTTGGAATCCCACGGGGGATTCGGATCGTCGTTCCAGATCCCCTGCAGGTTGGCCGGCTGAGTGCCCGGACGGGACGAGCTGATGAGCAGGTAGCGGCCGAACTGCAGGGCCAGAGCCGCCAGGGCGGGATCGTCGGTCCCGTCGAAGGCCGCGATCCGCTCGTCGGTCGGGCGGAAGGAAGCGGGGGTCGAACCGAGATCGACCGACACCCGCCGGAACAGCCGCCGGTGTTCGGCCAGGTGATCGGCCCGGATCTGTTCGGGCGGGCGGGCGCCGAGAGCGGCCAGCACCGCCTCTACCCGGGCGTGCGGGTCGGCGCTGACGTCCCGGTAGTCGACGAAGCTGGTCGCAGCCGCGAGGTAGAGGGTGACCGCGTCGGCGCCGGTGACGGTCAAGTCCATCTCGCCGGTCTCGAGGCGTCCGCCTTCGGGGATCACCTTCAACCGGGCCTCATAGCGGAGCCGGCCTTCCACTCCCAGGTAGTCGGCCGATTTCCCCCGCAGCACGAGCTGGTCGGGAGCCAGCGCATCCATCGTGAAGTAATCGGTGGCGTAATTGGAGTGGGCCTGGTTCCGGCAGCCCCTGAGCTGGGCCCGGAACGAGATCGCGCCGGGTGAATCGGCCGTGATCCGCACGACGATGACCTGGTCGATCGGGCTCGCGAAGACCTCCCGGCGGAACAGGACGCCGTCGCGGCGGCAGGTGGTGGTCACGATGGCGGCATCGAGATCCAGCTCATGACGGTACTCCGTGACGCCGGCCCCGGCCGCGTCGGCCCCGGCTCCGGCGGCCCCGGCGGCACCAGCCCCGGCTCCCGCGGCTGACCTGCCCGGCCGGCCGGCGGGCGCTCACGCGGCTCCTGGCTGCTTGGGCGGGGGACCGCTTGCCGGGTGAGCGCGGGACGGGCGGGCCGGTGGGCCCTCGTACGCTTGTGTTCGCCTCACACGACATGGACGAAGTCGCCCTCCTGGCGGACCGCCTCGTCGTGCTGATCGACGGTCTGGTGGCCGCGGAGGGTCCCGCTGCTCTGCTCCTGGGTGATGAGGACCTCATGAGCCGAGCCGGGCTCCCGATGCCGTTGCCTGCGAGGGTGGCGGGGGCCCTTGGGACCGCAGGACCTCGACCCGTCACGCCGTCCTCCTTGGCTGAATCCCTTCTCTCGTCTGGGTGGGCCGCGTGAGCGGCTCCATCGTCACCCTCGCCGTCGGCCAGTACCTGCCCGGCGGATCGGTCCTCCACAGGATGGACCCCCGGGTAAAGCTGGGGGCCTCGATCTGCTTCGTGGTCGGCCTGTTCGCGGTGGATGGGTGGCCGGGTCTCGTTCTCATGGCTCTGGGCATGGCCGCGGCGTTCGCCATGGCGGGGCTGCCTCTTCGCCACGTGGCACGGGGCATCCGTCCACTGCTGCTCCTCGTCGTCTTCACGTTCGTCGTCCAGGCGGTCACCTCTCCCGGTCACACCCTGGTCGCTCTGGGTCCCGTGGCCGTCACGAGCGAGGGGCTCGACAACGGGGGCTTCCTCACCCTGCGGCTCACTCTCCTCTTGCTCTCTGGCGTCTTGCTCACGGCGTCGACGGGGCCCGTGTCGCTCACCGACGCCCTGGAATGGGTTCTACGTCCCTTCTCCAGGTTGGGGCTGCCCGCGCACGAGATCGCGCTCATGGTGACCATCGCCCTGCGCT
>CAYSYY010000455.1:0-3533 GCA_964435265.1 uncultured Gemmatimonadota bacterium | reverse complement strand
CGTGTACCGATTCAGGCGTCCCTGGCTCCCGTCACGCACCCAGATCGTGCCATCGACGGGGCTCACCGCCACACTGCGCGGCTGTTGGAACTCACCCGGGCCGCTGCCCTGACGGCCGATATTCTGCCGGAACCGACCGGCCAGATCGTAGATCCGCACGATCGGCACCTGCCGATCGAGGACGAAAATCCGGTCATCGTGCTCCCAGAGGCCTGCGACAGAGCCGAACATGTATTCGTCGGCGCCCTCCCCGACCCCGATCGAGAGTTCTTCCTCGAGCCGGGCTCCGTCGCGCCAGACCGAACCCGATACTGTCCTGATTGTCCGGATGGTGCCGTCGACCGACTCTTCGTACCGCCACTCCCCACTGGTGGCGGCCGAGTCGCTGCACCCGACCGTGAGCGCCAGCAGGAAACCCATCGCTATGAGCATCGTCATGAAAGCGATGAACGATCGTATCTCACTGCTGCGGCCCCGCATGGCTCTCTTCTCCATTGATCCCGTTCTCTTCGCGCCGATCAGATGATCCCGCCTCCGATCCGATGATGTTCCGGTGAGGGAGAAAGTTGCACTGCGTATCACTCCCTCATAGAGGTCAACGACTCCAGGGGGAGAGAGGTTGGGATGAAATCGTGCCGATGAAGTGATACCTGCTCAGGGTTGAGCCGGTGCTGCGATCCTACTCCGATCCGGATACCGGCCGGATGCGCAGGAAGCGGCGTTTGCCGACCTTGATGACATGCTCGGTGTCGGCCGGCACTTCGAACATCTGGTCGCTGATGCGCTCGCCGTCGACCGAGACCGCTCCCTGATCGATCAGGCGGCGGGCTTCACCGCGGCTGCCGACGAGGTTATGCGACTCCAGCAGCTCAACGATCCAGACCGGATCACTGACGACAGCCTCCGGCATCTCATCAGGCAGCTCCTTCTCGACGATGACGGTGCGGAAATGCTCTTCGGCTCTGCGGGCGGCCTCGTGACCGTGGTACTGGGTGACGATGTCGCGCGCCAGCCGGGCTTTGAGGTCGCGGGGATTGACGCTGTGCTCGGTGAGCTGCCGGTCGATCATGGCGATCTCGCTCGAGGGCACGTCGGTCAGGAGCTCGAACCAGGAGTGGATCAACGCATCGGGGATCGACATGGTCTTGCCGTACATCTCTTCGGGCGGATCGAAGAGCCCGATGTAATTGCCCAGGCTCTTGCTCATTTTCTCAGAGCCGTCGGTACCCACGAGCAGAGGCAGGGTCATGACGATCTGCGGTTCCTGGCCGTACTCGCGCTGGATCTCGCGGCCGACCAGCAGGTTGAAGAGCTGGTCGGTTCCGCCGAGTTCGACGTCGGCCCGGAGGGCGACGGAGTCGTAGCCCTGGAAGAGAGGGTAGAGGAACTCCAGCATACTGATCGGCTCACCGCCCTGGAAGCGGGTGCTGAAATCGTCCCGCTCCAGCAGCCTGGCCACGGTATACCTGCTGGCCAGTTCGAGGATCTCACTGCTGGTCATCGGCAGTGACCAGCGGCTGTTGAAATCGATGACGGTCTTCTCGGGATCGAGGATGGTGAAGATCTGTTCCTTATAGGTCTCGGCGTTGGCGTCGATCTCAGCCCGGGTCATACGCCGGCGCTGCTCATTGCGTCCCGAGGGATCGCCGATGAGGCCGGTGAAATCGCCGATGAGAAAAACGACGGTGTGACCGAGGTCCTGGAACTGCTGCAGCTTGCGGATCGAGACGGTGTGGCCGAGATGCAGATCGGGGGCGGTCGGATCGAAGCCCTCTTTCACGATGAGGGGGGTGGCGGTCGCCCGCGACCGCTGCAGCTTGACCCTGAGTTCATCCTCAGGGATGACGGCATCGCAGCCGCGCAGCAGGACCTGTAGCTGTTCGTCCACCGGCGGGAAGAGCATCCGCACCAACCTCCATCACGCTTCAGGGAACCTTTGCCACCGTCACCGGTCAAGAGCATTATACACATCGGGCGTGACTAACCCGGACAAAGGATCCGTTCATGCGGCATCGGGAGCAGGCGCGGGAAGAAGGGGGGACGGTGAGGCACTGGCCGCGGCGCGCGGCCGGAGCCGTCTGGAGATTCATCCGATACGACAACCTGAAGGACTGGCTCCCGCAGATCTGGGGCCGCAGATTCCTGCTGATCGTAGCCGGTCTGAGCCTGCTGGCCGGGATCGCCGCGGGATTCATCATCTACTGGCTCTCCCGTGACCTGCCCACCCCGACCCAGCTCAGCCGAATCGAGCACCGCCTTGTCACCCGGGTCTACGATACCAACGGCGAGGTCCTGCAGGAGTTCTTCACCCAGCAGCGTGAACCGGTCACCCTGGACAAGATCCCCCGGCATCTGAAGGAGTGCCTGCTGGCGGTCGAGGACCGCAATTTCTACGACCACTGGGGTATCAACGTCCGGCGGTTCGCGGCTGCGATGGTATCGAACATCCTGAACCTGAGGATCGTCTCCGGAGCGAGCACCATCACCCAGCAGCTGGCGCGCAACCTCTTCGAGAACATCGGACTGAAGCAGACGATCACGCGGAAGATCCGGGAGCAGCTCACCGCCATCGCCCTGGAGCGCAACTACTCCAAGGACGAGATCCTGTCGATGTTCCTCAACGAGGTTTACTTCGCCAACGGTGCTTACGGCATCCAGCAGGCCGCCCGGAACTACTTCGACAAGGATGTTCTCGAACTCGATCTGCTCGAGAGCGCCTACCTGATCGGGATCCTGCAGGGACCCTACTATTACTACAAGAATCCCGATGCGGCCCTGCGCCGGCGCAACCGGGCGCTGCAGTACATGGCCGACGCCGGTTATCTGGAACAGGCTGCGGCCGACACTCTCCTCGATAATCCACTCATCTTCGCAACGCGCGACGAGGACGCCGCCGCCGCGCCCTATTTCGTGGAGTGGATCCGGCAGGATATGGAGCGCAAGTACGGCTCCAACCTGCTCTACCGCGACGGCGCCAGCATCGGAACCACCCTCGACCTGGGCATGCAGGAGCTGGCCGAGAGGCACCTCTTCGCCATGCTGGACGCCAAGCAGGCGGGCTACGACCAGTGGATCATCCAACCCGCTCTGGCCGAGACTCTGGCCAGCACACCCGAGGGGCAGGAACCCGACACGACCGGGATCGCCGAGCTGCGTGAGAAGTACACCCTGCAGGGCGCCTTCATCGCCATGGATCCCAAGAACGGGGATATCCTGGCCCTGGTCGGCGGTCGGGATTTCACGATCAACAAGTTCAACAACGCCACCCAGGCCCACCGTCAGGCGGGTTCATCCTTCAAACCGTTCCTCTACACCGCCGCGCTGGACAACGGATACACCCCGGCCACCCGGGTCATGAACCAGCCGATTACCCTCGACCAGCCGGACGGCACCCGCTGGACTCCGGAGAACTACTACGGGGAATTCTCCGAGCCCCTGACCCTGCGCGACGCTCTGCGGCGCTCGATCAACCTGGTGGCGGCCCGGCTGGTCATGGGCGGCGGGCTCGGCCACCACGGATCGATGAACCCCGC
>CAYSYY010000454.1:0-3541 GCA_964435265.1 uncultured Gemmatimonadota bacterium | reverse complement strand
GCCGGCCAGGAGATCGCCGGTCAGATCGGCCAGCAGGAAGTCGCCGTAGGTGACCCGCACGCCGAGTTCGCGTGACCGCTGCTCCTGATCGGCCTGGATGATGCGCATGATCTCCTTCTTATCGGGGTTGCGGACCGAGGAGGTGAACGGGATGCGGTCGTCGGAGAGTCGCACGTGGATCCCGAAGCCCCGGCGGGCCGCGGCCAGAGCCAGACCGAAGGGACCGGTTCCGCCGTGTCCCTGGGAGAGGTAGACCGTAGTCGCCTCCTTCCAGAGATTGAGCTCCAGCGTACGGTCCAGTTCCATCTCGGGGCGGAAGTACTTGAAGACCATCATCAGGCAGGCCGCCCCGCAGGTGAAGTCGGTCGTCTGGGGGTAGAAGGGGATCTTCAGGCGCAGCCGGTCGGTCTCCCCGGCGAGTTCCCTGACCATGCGGATCCCGTCGCCGCCGTCGTCGTAGTAACCCTTTAGCTCGGCGACCTTCCGGTAGCCGGCGCTTTCATAAAGTCCGAGGGCGGGAGTGTTGTCGTTCCTGACCTCAAGGCTCATCCGCCGGAATCCGTGCCGCAGTGCCTCCTCCTCGGATCGCTCCAGGAGCATTCGGCCCAATCCCCGACCCCGGAAGGCAGGTGAAGTCGTGATGGTGTAAAGCCGGGCGGTATTGTGCCCGCGGTGCCAGAGCAGGACCGCCGAGGCGGCGATCTTCCGCCTGATCTCGGCGATCAGGACCAGCGCTTTCCCCCGGGTGAGGTAGTAACGGTACTGCTCGCGGCTGAACCGGTCGGAGGTGAAACCCTCCTCCTCCAGCTGCACCAGTGAGTCCAGGTCGGCCAGTGTTCCCCAGCGGATACGCACGCGCTCACGCATCCTCACCCCACTCCCGGGCCAGGTACCGGATAACGCGTTCGTAGATCCCCGCGGCGTTCTGGTCCTCGTCCCCCTGGGCGATGGTCGGATTGTCGTTGACCTCGATGACGCTGTAACCGTCATCCACCTGCTTCAGGTCCACTCCGTAGAACCCGTGCCCGATCGCACAGGTGGCCTGCAGGGCGGTCTCCAGGAGCAGGGGATCCACCTTTCCCAGCGGCACGCCCTGAACCCGGCCCGAGATCACCC
Source organism: uncultured Gemmatimonadota bacterium (assembly GCA_964435265.1). Classification (GTDB taxonomy): domain Bacteria; phylum Blakebacterota; class Blakebacteria; order Blakebacterales; family Blakebacteraceae; genus CAYSYY01. Next base: position 2,425 of record CAYSYY010000454.1, on the reverse strand, counting down.
GTCCCCCGTCGGTATAGGTGAGGATCTTCCACTGCTTGCGGGGGATCAGGTAGCGGCAGGCGTAGAGCACTTCGCCGGCCAGGATACCCACCCGCCAGTCGAAATCGGAATGGATGAAGCGCTGGACGATCAGGCGGTCGGCCCGCCGCAGGAACCGCTTGCCGACCGAGACGAAGGCGTCGGGTCCGGCGACCCGCTCCACATGCATCGAGAAACTCGAGTTCGGCGCCTTCAGCACCAGGGGAGAGCCGAGCGCGGCGAGCAGTTCCTCGCCCCGGTCAAAGGTGACCTCGGAAGGCCGCAGGGCGATTGTCTCGGGCATGGGTACCCCCGCCATCTGCAGACGTCCGTACATGTTCACCTTGTCGCAGCAGACCACGATCGAGTGGGGATCGTCGATCACCCGCAGTCCGTGCATCTGTGCCAGCCGTGAGGCGATGTAGGAGGTATTGAGGGGATCGGTCAAGGCCCGGATGAAGATGGCGTTGTAGGTGGGGATCTTGAACATGTCCGGACGGAAGAGGACATCGAGGCGGTGCCCCAGTTTCTGGGCCGCCTGACCGAAACGGAGGAGGGCCTCCATCTCCTCGGAGCGGGCGATCGTGTACCGCTCCACGAACACGCCTATCGCCGCCACGAGAGGGCTCCTTCCAGTTTTTCCCGCTCGGGACCTGTCAGATCGCACCACGGCAGCGGCCAGATCCCGGTGAGCACGGGCGGACGCGAGCCGCTCTCGGCGACTCTGACCTTCGCGATCGGGATGCCGAAGATCTCCCAGATCGACCGGGCGACCGGCAGGTACGGAGTGTGGCGGGTCCAGCCCAGGAACGTCCTGATGTGCCGGAGGCGCAGATCGTCGGTCAGCTCCTGACAGCAGATGGCATAGGTGAAATTGCGGGTCAGGGAACGGGCCGCCTTTTCCTGCTGAGCCGGGCTCCGCACCACCCGCTGGCGGTTCATGAAGGGATTCAGGGTATCGATGAGAACCGGCGGCTCGAAGTAGCTGTTGGTGATATAGTAGGGGAGCACATCCAGGCCGGCGGCGCTGGCCTTTTCGATCATCAGCGGGGTGATGTAGGCGTCGAGGATCTCCCGGCAGGTGGGACGTACCGGTTCACCGGCCAGTTCGAGCTCCTGGGACAGGTAGTAGCCGTTGGTCAGGTAATCATAGTCGCCGGCGAGATTGATCCAGCACGCCACGTCATCGTACCAGGCGTAGCCCGGCGGGGGCGGCTCCTTCGGTGCTTTCTCTCCCATCGGGAGGTCACTGTCTCCTGTGCGGTCTCGCAGGACCGGTCACCGCCGCATTCTCCACCCCCTCGAGACGACCGGATCAACCGGATGGCCGCAGGAGGGCAGGACCTGTCGTTCCAGCTCCACGGGACGGGCGGTCGAACCCGCTGCTGCCGCCAAGATATATCCATCGGCTTTCCCTCCGGTAGTACTCTCCTCATACTCTCACTCCGCGTCCGCCCTTTTCTGCCACAATCCCGACAGACAGGTTCAGGATGCAACGGAGCCACTCAGGCCGACCGATCCCCGCAAGCACGTTGCACCCGCCCTGGAGCCTGCCGTATATACAGAGGATGTCAGGCGGCCGTGGACCGCCTGGGGATGATCGTGACGGGGGCAGCTACACGGTCAGCTTGAACATCCGGGAAGGCCGGGATCTGTGAACAGGAATGCCGATCCGGGGACGACCAGCAGTTTGGCGCCGGAACTCGTGGAACTGCTAACCGAGTTCGCGCGGGCCGTTCAGCGTTATGCCATGTATCCGTCGGGGCACCCCGCCCGCACCGCGACGGTCGAACAGCTTCTTTCCGCCCTGACCCCCCGGCTCGCGACCCGCAGCCGCATCCAGCTCGGGATATCGCGCGATCAGATCTCGATCGCGGGCGCGGCCACCGATCCCGGGAGCGCCCTGCTGCGCAACTTCGCCGAACGGCTCTCCGATCACCAGCTCAGCTCCCTGGCGATCACCGCGGGTGTGACCGCCGGCGAGCTCGCCGGTTTCCTGGAGATCGTCTCACTGCAGGCGGGGCGGGCCTGCGAGCCGCTCGGTGCCTCTCCTCCGGCGACCCTGAAACAGTGGCCGCATCTCGAGCTCGTCCCGGTCACCTATGAAGGGATCTCGATCTCGCGGGCACAGGCGGCCGGCCGGACCGCGGTCGAACCGCCGCCGACCGCCGCACCCGGGACGGGAACCGGCGAAGATCAGACCGGCGGCACGGGTGAGAGGGGAGGGATCACGGGTGATTTCGATCCGGGTGCCTCAGTTACGGCGGCTGCCGAAGGTCTCACCGTCGATGGCTTCCCCGCCCTGACCGCGGTCCTGCAGGTCGGCGAGGACGACCCCGAAACCATCCGGCGCGAGGTGTCACGGTTTATCCTCAGCCTCGATCCCCGTACTCTCGGCCGGCTCACC
>CAYSYY010000453.1:0-3543 GCA_964435265.1 uncultured Gemmatimonadota bacterium | reverse complement strand
AGCTGACAGGAGCGGCTTCTTTCCCCTACAATGGATTCGATCCCACTTCTGGACACGAGGGTGAATCCATGCCGGCCAACCGACTCATCGAGTTCCTGGACTCCAGGAAGGTCAAGTACGTTTCGATCAGCCACTCCCCGGCCTATACCGCCCAGGAGATCGCCGCCGCGGCTCACGTGCGGGGCAAGGAGCTGGCCAAGACGGTGATCCTCAAGATCGACGGGGCCATCGCGATGGCGGTACTACCTGCTTCCTACCACATCGACCTGAAACAGTTGAAAGCGGCCATCGGCGTAAAGAAGGTGGAACTGGCTTCCGAGGACGATTTCGCAGACATCTTCACCGACTGTGAGCTGGGCGCCATGCCCCCCTTCGGCAATCTCTACGACGTCGATGTCTACGCCGCCGAGAGCCTGGCCGAGGACAGCGAGATCGTCTTCAACGCCTGCTCGCACACCCAGCTCGTCCGGATGGCCTGGAAGGACTTCCAGGAGCTGGTCGAACCGAAGATCATGAAGTTCTCCCGGCAGGTGTGAACGCCGGCACGGCTTGCCTGATCGGGCGTACGAGCTGATCGCTGAGTCTATCTGAACGCACGGGGATATCGTTCGTTCCCATTACGGTACGCGTCCGTACTTTCGTCCGACCATATCAGCGGGGAGGTTTCCCGATGCAACCCAGCCGTATATTCATCCGTCTGTCGCCCGTCGCCCTCCTGCTCCTGCTCTTCAGCAGTCCCACCCGCCTCGAGGCCCAGGAGTTCAGAGTCGTAGATGAGGGAGACCGACGGATCGCCATCAATACCGGCGGCCCGCGTTTCCCCGGAGAGCTCTTCCGGCTCGAGGTCGAGCGGATCCTCATCCAGGAAGAGGACCGGGAGGCAGCGCTCCTTTTCGGCCCGCGCAATTTCGTCATCGATGAAGCCGGTTATGCCTACGTCGCCGACTCGAGGAACCACCGTCTCGCCGTTTTCGATCCTGCGGGCAGGTATGTGCGCTCGTTCGGAAGCGAGGGGGAAGGACCGGGAGCGTTCCGGGAACTCTCCATCCAGGCCTTCCTCGAGGGGGTCCTTTATATTCACGATTACTCGCTGAACCGCACGACCCTCCTGCGGACCGACGGATCACTCGTAGACCTGCTCACCACTCCTCCGACGGGACGGATCCGCGCCTACCGCCATCCGCGACCGGGCGGTGGCATGATCGTCCTGACCTCTCAGGAGGACATGCGGGACGGACACCGCTGGGCGGTCGTCCGGGCTGCTCTCTTCGACGCGGCGGGGGACACGATCACAGTTCTGTCATGTGATCCGGCCGATATCGCCACCTACGTCGAGTTCTACAACGCCGACGGCTCCTTCCAGAGCCGGACGAACGCCTACACTCTGTATGCGGGTTTCCCCCAGGCGGGATATCATCCGGCTACGGGCATCGTACTGGTGAACGGCCAGGTGCCCGAGTTCGATATCTACCGGCCCGACCGGCTCCTCGACCGCCATGTGGTCCTCGATCTCCCCCCCGAACCTGTCTCCCGGGCGGAAATCCGCCAGCACCGGGAGATGATGGAGCAGCGTATCCAGGAACGCACCGGACGGCAGCGGGAGATGGCGGAAGCCTCTCTGGAGGCCCGTCAGTGGCGACGGACCCGGGCTTTCTGGGAGGGGCTCATCTTCGACGATGCCGGGAATATCTGGCTGCAGGTGGTTGAAGAGAGTGCCCGCATCGAGGAGAACGGCTTCCGCCGGCTCTTCGACCTCATCTCCCCCGAAGGTGAGCACCTCGGCCGCACGCGGTTACCGGGAGACTGTAACTCAATGAGGATCACCCGCGGGTACGTCTGTACCATTGAGCATAACCGTGAAACCGATGAAGCGATCCCGACCATCTATCGGCTCATCCCGCAGGTGGAGGGATTGGTGTATCCATAACCCGTGCAACGTCCGACTGCTTTCGTCTATCCTTGGGGTGAGAGGCACTTCCATCCCATCGGTAAGATCTCTGCGCTTTGTTCCGCCAGGGGGGGACTCCATGCGCCGCCGATCCCATTGCACCCCGCCAACGCTCCTGTATCTGATCAGCCTCATGGTCGTCTCCATCGGGGGGGGAAGCCTGGGGGGCTGTACCCGCGGGCCGGATACCTCCTCCGGCGACTGGCGGGCGGCGATCGACAGCACCGGCCCGGTGACGACCGTGCGCACTCTCGGCGGTTCGGTGTGGGGTGAGGGCGTCCGCCTGATCGAGGACGCTTCGATCGGGCTGAGCGAGGGGGAGGAGCCCTACCTGCTGGGTGAGGTATCGGGGATCGCCATGGCCGATGGCCGGATCCTGATCCTCGACCTGTCGGTGCCCGTGCTGCGCATGTACGACCGGAACGGGCGTCATTTCAGGGATATCGGCGGCCGCGGGAGCGGGCCCGGCGAGTTCCAGATGCCGTGGAGCCTGGCGGTGGATCCCGCCACCGGCCTCATCTTCGTACGTGACGAGATGCAGGCCCGGATCAACGTCTACCTCGCCGACGGGAGCTTTCTGGAGCAGATCCGGCTCAACCACGGCATCATGACTACCACTCCCCTGCTAATCTCGCACTCGGGGCTTTTGTACACCCCCATCCTGATCCGCACCGGCACCGGAGTGCGGGATGCCTACGCCGGGTACTACCGCGACGGCACTGTCGGTGATACCCTCACGGCCCCGGAACTCGATCTCACGGTCCCGGAGCTGGAGTACCTCGATGATGAGGGTGAGCCCTTCACGACCACGGTCCCCTTCTCCCCGGAGGCCCACTGGACGCTCACGCCCGATCCGGCCGTGGTGTGCGGGACCGCCGATACCTACCGATTCGAGATCCGCCGCCGTGACGGGCGGACGACCGTCATCGAGCGGGCGGTCGATCCGGTGCCGCTCGATCCGACGGAGAGGGAGTGGTACCGGCGCCGTCTGACGGCCCGCATCCACCGGACCGATCCGGGCTGGAGCTGGCGGGGGGAACCGATCCCGGGCGTCAAGCCGTTCTTCGACGACCTCGTGCCCGATCACGAGGACCGGATCTGGGTGCTGCGCCGGGGTGCCGGCATCCATCTGGCAACGGGGAATGAAGACGCTCAGGACTATACCGAGTTCCTGGAGCGCCCCTGCTGGCGTGATCGGTACTTCTTCGACGTCTTTGAGACCTCGGGCCGGTTCCTCGGCTCGGTCCTCCTCCCCGACGGCTTCAGGCCGTTCCCCCGGCCCGATGTCGCCGGCGACACCGTCCTGCTGCTGGTGCATGATAATGACGGCGTGCCCCGTGTGAAGCGGTTCCGTCTCGACCTTCCGGACGGGCGTTGAGGTCGTCGTTGTGATCCTCTACTCACACCGCAGCGCTGTGACGGTGTCGAGACGGGTCACCCGCCGGGCCGGCAGGTAGCCGGCCAGGAGCGTGAGGATGCCCACCACCAGGGCTGCCAGCGCGTAGACACCCGCATCCCGCCATGTCACGCCGAAGAGCACGCTCCCGAGGACCCGCATGATCATCCAGGAGATAACGAGCCCTCCTCCGAGCCCC
>CAYSYY010000452.1:0-3598 GCA_964435265.1 uncultured Gemmatimonadota bacterium | reverse complement strand
AGTCCATGAGAGAAACCCTGGTATGCTGGACCGGGTCCTGCGACACGGTGGCGCCACTGCCCGGAGTCACCCGGGCGCCGCCTGAGGTCCTGAAGGTCGCTGAATCCCCTGCCAGAACGGCATGCCAATTCCCCCGAAAGCCGCGCCTCTTCCTCCTCCTGTGTCCAGATGCCCGCCCGGAACACAGTAAGGGTTGCAGCTGCGCACCTGAGGTGCGACAATCGGCAAAAAATGTGTCCATAAAGGGCGGCAGAGAGGCAGGACCGGTGGAGTGTGCTGTACAGCTTATGGACTGGGCAACATCCCGGGAAGGGGAACCGAGATGAAACGCATACTGGTTTTCGAAACCTGCATCGCAATCGTTCTTGGCATCGGAAGCTGCACCGGGCCTACAGATGAGCAGCACGAAACACTCTACGCGGATGTTAACCTTGAGGTGTCGGCCGCGGCGGTGACTATCGAGTCGCTTGCGCGCGCTCTGAGTCAAGAACCGTCCTTTTTTGCCTCGACCCTGTCGGACACGGGACTCAGCCCGTACGATATTATCTCCTTCACGCCGACGGAAGTCCTGATGGACGTACAGACGCTGACACTGTTTACAGAATGGAATTTCAATGAATCGAATAACCAGTACATGGGCGAAGGGGACAAACTTGAATTGCCCATCAATACAACAATCGATCTCGTCAGTGTCGGTTCACTCAATACCCTCTTCGATTACACCTATTCCATCTCCGACACCTTCTTCAACAAGTACGTGGGAATGGTTCTGGCGACAGGTTGGAATCTCGAGATCAGCGGGGTCGTTCACACCAAGAACACGACCTACACCCTGGATCATGCCATCTTCACCCGCGGCGGCGCGATGCCCTACTCGATCTTTCAGGATACCGTCGCCGTCGATATAGATCATTTCCCCACGGTGCGGATCATCTACGATGCCGAGAAAGCGGCCTTCCTCGCGAAAACCTGGGATCCCGCGCCCGTTGGAACTTCCGCGCTGGAAGACTCCACGGTCGGCGTGGTCACGGATGGGGCCCTGATGATGGCCTTCGAAGGTACCGAGGCCATCACCATCGAACGGTATGCGGTCACATTGGCCCCTGATCTCAACTATCACGTACAGGTTGTGCTGGGTATCGATCCGGATGACGCGGTCCGGATGGCCGCCTGGTCCACCGTGTTCGAACCCGGTTTCAACGAACTGGACCAGCGCAGCACCGGATATCCGCTCATCCAGCCTGCCGGTCTGTCTGCTCCTTATATCCACCAGAACGCGGATCAATCCTACGTCATCAAGATCGACCGCGACCTCATGCCGCTGCCGCCGGATGTGCCGTACGATGACCGCGAATTGATCTTCGAGAGCTTCCGCCGCGAGGATCACACCGGCACCCTGACCTACGGTCTCGAGACCCTGAGCTATACCGCGGTAATACTGTCTGCCGGGGGTTAGTGTTACGACTCTTTCCGGTAATGCCGGGGTTCACGTGGAGTGATGCTCCAAAGTCTATTTCAAGATATCGATTCTCCTGCTCAGCTGGCTGACTCTGTTACCACCGCAGAGTCTCCTCATACAACTCGTCGGAACCATTCTGACGATCGATCGCCCGCAGCAGCAGTCCTTCAATCAGAGGATTGTGTGCATCAGACCGTTGAAAAATGGAAATGGCTTATTGATGTCACTGCGCGGACATTGGTTGTATTTCCAACAATTGAGAATCTACAAAAAGCTGCCGAACTCTCAGTAGTATCGCATGAATATATGTTCGCTGCTGAGCATCAAAGCCGTGCCGCCGCGGCCGAGCCGGTTCTACTGGACATGGCCCGGATTCTGTATTTATTGAGAACAATTACTGTTACTGCTCCGGTTACAGATTCCCGCACCCCTTCCGGCGTAAACCGCAATATGGTGAGGGATGGAACGGTGATGGTGAATGTGTGACCAGCCACGGCGAATGATGGAACAGCGATGGTGGAGAACAGACCAGCGGAGGATGATGAAGCATGAAGAGCGTGAGGATCATGACAGCGGTGGCCCTGATGACAGTCCTGCCCGGGCTGCTCTGGACGGCAGGGGATATCGCTGCACAGACCGATTCCGGATCGCCGGCAGCGGACCGCCAGGCCTTCCGTTACTGGGCCCAGGTCGAGACCGGAGTGGCGATCAGCGGCTACAATGATGTGCGCATTCCGGGCACGACCGGGACCCTCTTCTCGCTCTCCGAGGAGCTTGAGGCCGATCCGACGGCGTTCGTACGATTGCGCCTGGGCTGGAAGGTAAGTGAGAAGAGCACCCTCATGCTGCTGGCGGCACCCCTGCGCTTCACCTCGACCGGCTCGATCGACCGGGACGTCACTTTCGAGGGCACGACCTTTACCGCCGGTACACCGCTGACCGGTACATACCGTTTCGACTCCTACCGGATGACCTGGCGGTTTGCCATGCGCGGATCGGAGCGCTTCACCTGGGGGCTCGGGGCGACGCTGAAGCTCCGTTCGGCTGCGATCACGATCTCCGGGGACGGGCAGGAAGCCGAGAAACCGAATACCGGCTTCGTCCCGCTCATCAACTTCGACCTGGCCTGGAGAGCCTCCGACCGGCTCCACCTCATCGCGGCCGGTGACGCTCTGGCCGCGCCCCAGGGGCGAGCCGAGGATGTGCTCGTCGGCGCCCGCTACCTGGTGAACGGGAGGATCTCGGCCTACGTCGGGTATCGGATCCTTGAAGGCGGAGCCGATGTCGACGAGGTCTACACCTTCGCTCTGATCAACTATATCTCCGCCGGTGTGCGGATCGCCTTCTGATCGGTCGTCAAAGGCGATGCTCTGGCTCAGACACCTGCAGCACCCCGAGCGCTACCACGGCCGGGGCCGCCGCCCGCCTTTCTTCGAGGGCTGGTACTACAAGCTCGTCGATGCCGGCGAACAGGAGCGCCTGGCGGTGATCCCCGGGATCTTCCTCAGCTCCGATCCCGGCGAACACCACGCCTTCATCCAGGTCCTCGACGGCACCCGCGGCACCGCCACCTATCACCGTTTCCCCCCGGCGCCTTCCGGGCCGCCCGCGACCGGTTCGAGGTCAGGATAGGAGAGAACAGCTTCACTGTCGACCGGCTCGGGCTCGATCTGCCGGGGAGCGAAGCCGCCCATTCCAGACCCCTGAAGGGTGAGATCCGCCTGGTTGGTCCCACTCCCTGGCCGGTGACCCTGCGCGCGCCCGGAATCATGGGCCCGTACGCCTGGGCGCCTTTCATGGAGTGTTACCACGGGGTATTGAGCCTCGATCACGCCCTTGAGGGCACTCTCTCCCTGGCTGACCGTGAGGTCTTCTTCGACGGCGGGCGGGGCTACACCGAGAAGGACTGGGGGCGATCCTTTCACGCCGCCTGGGTGTGGATGCAGACGAATCATTTCAATTCCCCGGGCACCTCTCTGACGGCCTCGATTGCGGTCATCCCCTGGTTGCGCGGGGCCTTCGCCGGGTTCATCATAGGACTGCAGCGCGATCGCACCCTCCACCCCTTCGCCACCTGGACCGGAGCCCGTACCGACCACCTTGCCATCGCCGACGGCAGGGTCGAGTGGGTGGTCTCGG
>CAYSYY010000451.1:0-3600 GCA_964435265.1 uncultured Gemmatimonadota bacterium | reverse complement strand
TCAGCGACATGACAAGCGATCCCCGTCTCATACCGGCCTCCTTGGTGGTGGTGGTAGCTGTGGATGCAAGCGTCATGCCCCAAGGAAACGCTGGAGAACCGGTGGATACCACCTGGGGCACGGATGGGGGTGTGAACCGGGAGTATGCACCTGTCGCCACCGGGCCCCGGCCGGGTGATGTGAAGATCCTCTTCATCGGCAACAGCCTGACCTTCTGTAACACGATGCCGACGACAATATCCACCCCTCGAAGGCGGGATCGTACCTGCAGGCCTGTGTCTATCTGGCGGCGGTCTTCCAGGAAGATCCCCGCCTGCTGACCTGGAGGCCCGACGGCGTCTCCAAGCTCGTCGCCGAGTATCTGCGGTCGGTGGCGGCCGAGACGGTACTCTCGGATCTCGAACGCTGGAACATCCCTGACTGGAACCAGCCGCCGCCCTTCTGAGAGATCCGCGCGGAACGGTTCCCCTCCGCTGGTTCAGGAGACCTTCGAGCCGGGTTTTATCAGGGTGTGGGCGAATTCCCTGCGCCGCTTCGGATTGTGCTTGTAGTACTCGGCGATGAGCTTCTCCAGGTACTCCCCGCGCTGGTCGTAGAGCTTGCGGAGCGGCCGTTTGGGGTGCCGGGCCAGGGCGTAGTGGGTCAGGATCGGCAGGGCCACGGTGGCGTCCAGGTAGCAGACCAGGGCGTCGGGGAGCCGGTCGGGATCCACCTTGCCCCACGATACCGCTTCGTGGGGGGTCGCGCCCGAGAGCCCGCCGGTGTCGGGGCGCGCGTCGGTGATCTGCAGGAAGTAGTCCTGCCCCACCTCCTTGATGCGGAGCACCTCCTGGATCTGAGGTTCGGTCTGGAGCATGAAGTTCTTGGGGCTTCCGCCGCCCAGGAGCACGACGGCCGACTTGCCCCCCGACCGCTTGGCTTCCAGTACGAACGAGGTTGTCTCGTTGACGTCGATCGAGGGATTGATGAGGAGCTTGTTGCCCTCGAGATGGAGCCCCGCCACGTTCATGCCGATGGTGGAGTCACCGGGGGCGCTGGTGTAGATCGGCACCCGGGCCCGGTAGGCGGCGGCCAGCACCGAGATGTTGCGGTGACCGCTGTAGCGCTCCCACTCGGCCGCGTACCGGCCCAGCAGGAAGTGTAGCTCGGCCGTACCCATCTCTTTCTGGAACTCGGGCTGGACCAGGATGGAGCGCAGGATCTCGTCGGTGGCCATGAGGCAGTCGGTATAGCCCAGGTAGACATCGTAGATCCGGACGATGTCGTTCTCGCGCAGGATCCGGTCGTCGACCTGATGGGTGCCCGCATGCAGGGGGAAATCGAAGGCGAAGTGGAGGTCGTGGTACATGTTCGCCCCGGTGGATACGATCCAGTCCACGAAACCGGCCTTGATGAGCGGGATGAGACACGAGCAGCCCATACCGGCGGGTGTCAGGGCGCCGGAGACGCTCAGGCCGACCGTGACGTCGGGCTCGAGCATGCGCTCGGTGAACAGACACGCGCCTTCCCGGAGCCGGGCCGAGTTGTAGGCCAGGAAGGTGTTGTCGATGAGCGATTCAAGCGATTCCCGTCCGTTGATCCCCTTCGGCAGGATCCGCTTCCCGGACATGTACTCATCTTTGAGCGGGGTCTTCTTCTGCCGGAGCCAGTCGGGCAGTTCGCTCAGGTTCTCGCGCGTCCGCTTCGTTCGCTCGGTCATGGCACCCTCCTTCCGACCGACAGAATGCAGTCCCCCACCTTGAATAGCAATCGGGCACTGCGTAGAATCCCCGCATGACCGTCCAAGCGCGGGAGGGCAATGATGAACCGTTCGCCGGCCACCCTCAGACTCTACCAGCAGATCGCCCGCGAGCACGGTACCCCCGTACTCGTCATGGATCACGAACAGATCCGGACCAACTACCTCGAGTTCCGCCGGCGCCTGCCCCGGGTGCAGGTATACTACGCCGTCAAAGCCAATCCGGAGCCGGCCATCATCCAGACCCTCTACGACCTCGGGGCCAGCTTCGACGTAGCCTCCTTCCCCGAGTTCATGCTCGTCTACCGGCAGATCAAACACCTGCCGGCCGGGGCGCGGCAGGATTTCATCTGGGACAAGATCATCTACGCCAACACCATCAAGCAGGTCGAGACCCTCGAGAAACTGGATCGGTACAAGCCGCTGGTGACCTTCGACAACCTCGAGGAGCTGCACAAGATCAGGAAGCACTGCCCCCATGCCGGGGTGGTGCTCCGGATCGGCGTGCCGAACACCGGTTCGATGGTGGAACTCTCATCGAAGTTCGGGTGCGATCCGGCCGAGGCGGTCGAACTGCTCACCGCCGCCGGGCAGACCGGCCTGGTCGCCGAGGGTCTTAGCTTCCACGTGGGGAGTCAGTGCAACAACTTCGAGAATTACATGCAGGCGCTCGAGATCTCCGCGGCCGTCTTCCGGGAATCGGAGTCGCGCGGCCACCGGATCAAGATCCTGGATGTCGGGGGCGGCTTCCCGGTGCGCTACCACGGCGGCATCCGGCCCTTCTCCGAACTCGCCGCCCGGCTCAAAGCGGAGATCAACCGTCTCTTCCCCCCCGAGGTGGACATCGTCGCCGAACCGGGCCGCTTCATGGTCGCCAACGCCGGGGTACTGGTCATGAAGATCGTCGGCAAGGCGGTCCGCGGCGGCAAAACCTGTTACTACGTCGACGACGGGGTCTACAACACCTTCTCGGGGATCCTCTTCGATCACTGCACCTACCCGATCCACGCCTTCCGCCGGGGCCCGAAGAAGGTCTGCGGGGTGTTCGGTCCGACCTGTGATGCCCTGGATACGATCTCGACCGCCGAGCAGCTCCCGGAACTGGGGCTCGGCGATCTGCTCTATGCGCCGATGATAGGGGCCTATTCCAATGCCTCGGCCACGCACTTCAACGGTTTCGCGCCGGCCCGGGTGGTGCACATCAATCAGTAAGAGAGCGCGTCGATCGACGGTGGAGCACGTCGGCCCGCGGCGGTGAACCTCGGTCTGCAGCCGAGCACATCGCTCCCTGTGCAGGACGGATCAGTCGATCCGGGCGGCGAACTCTTCGCGGGCTCTCCCGGCCACCGCCGGCAGGACCTTCCCGGCCAGGACGACCAGGAAGACCACCCCGGCCGCCAGGGTCACCACGAATAGGGCGAACATCCCCCACTGCACGTTCACCGGCACCTCGGTGAGCCGGAAACTGTCGCGTAGAGCCCACAGGCGTGCCAGGTCCCGGAATATCACGATACTCGCGATCGAGACGACGAGACCGGCCGAGGCCGGGATCAGGCGGCCGGTTCCGGTCTCAGAGCGTCCGCTCCCTGCGAAGACGATCAGGACGACCGCTCCGGCCAGACCCGTGAGGAAGAGCCACGGCGTGGCCGGCACCTCGCGCCACAGCGCGGTCAGGTCGCTCCCGCGGGTGAGCAGCAGACCGGCCGCGGCTACGAGCCAGAGCACCGGCGTGAGCAGGACCGCGCGCCGGCCGAAGCGTTCGGTCGCTTCGGCCTCGGCTGAGAAACCCCACCGGCGCACGATGTTCCCCCGCCACAGCAGCGCCAGCCCCGCCGCCGCGAGCGCGCCCGAGAGGAAGAGCA
>CAYSYY010000450.1:0-3633 GCA_964435265.1 uncultured Gemmatimonadota bacterium | reverse complement strand
CCGGAGTGTTGCCTATACCTATGTTGACGCGGAACAAACCTACCCGGATATTGCAGGACTGGCCGGTTCTGTGGTAAATCCGGAGACACCATATGCCCTGGAAACAGTGACCGATGTGCAGGGAAATGTGACAAAGTATGAGTACGAGACAGGGCTTGCCGGCTATTCATTTAACAGCGCTGTAAGCAGTTCAGAGAATGTCTACCTGATGCTTAATTCTATTACCAGTATGTACACTGTATCCGGATTTAAAAATAAGCGCTGCTTTGAGTACGAATTATCCGAACAGGACAAAATTTTTTACACGGGATTCATGGAATACTATCGAATAGCCCGGCAGTACTATAAAAACAGGCACAATGAGTTAGTAGGTGATACGACCTATACCTATTACAAACCCGGATATAATTACAGCTATAATGAATACCTTGCCGTTGTAAAAACGGGGAATGTGACCACAACGTATACCTATTCTGTGAGCGAACTCCCCAGCCGTGACAATACCCTGGATTCTGTGACAGTGGAGACAAAAGACGGCTTTCTCCAGTACACGGATTATGTGTACACAAATGACCGGACTATAGACCTGGAGGAAGTGCACAGGAACGGGACCTGGGTTTACTGTGAAGACTATGATTATGACAAAAAAGGAAACCTGACCAAACACGTGAACCGCCGGGGCCTGGTGGTACGGCATGTGTATGATGATGTCTACTCTATTCCTGTAGAAACAACAAAAACCTTTTACAGTAATAGGCTAAGAAAAATATACAAAACCGAAATTACCATAAACAGCCTGGGACAGGTAACGGAACAGTTTGTGTATGTGGACGGAAATTCCATCCGGACAGTATTTCTTGAGTATGATGGGTATGGGAACGTGATAAAGCAGACTGATGCTGCCGGGAACATCGTCCATATTGTGTATGATGGTGACTATTTTACATTTCCGGTAAAAAACTATCAGACTGTGACGGTTGCAGACTGGACTGCTGGTGGCGGAGTTTCCGCTAACTGGCTTAATCCGCCTGACACGACTGACATCGTCCAGGCGAGGAGTTGGAAGGTATTCAACACCGACGGGACAGTCTGGATCGAGGTGGATAACGAGGGGTATGCCCTGGAACACTACTATGATGCATACGGACAGGAAATCGAGACCGTAAACCCGGATGCCAACGACATACCTGTACCAGCAGGAGAGGACCACAATGACTTCCGGGATTTTACTACCTATACAAGCTTTCTGATAAGCAGGGAGGATAATCCCGGTGTGAGGGTGGATATTGATTACCAGGCTGATCTGATAAAAAGCTATACTGATGTTGATAAAAGCGTATCAAGTGTAAAAATTACTGGTGTGCAGGGAGACGGACTGGGAAACACGGAAGTGGAAATAGAATACGATGATCTGGAGCAGCCTTATTCGGTGAAGACCATGACTTACGACAGCCTGGGAAGGATGATCGCCTTGACCGACCCGGATGCAGGGACGAATGCTGTACAATTAACAATTCACGACACAGTTGTTGACCGGTACGACAAAACCTGGATAGTAAAGTATGATGACCTGGGGAGAAAAAAGATGGTCATCTATCCGGAGACATCACCCATGAAGGTGGATTTAAAAATTATTGCCTATGATGATGTGAACAACACGGTGACCACAAAAGACCCGGAAGGCAGGAAAGTTATCGAGACCATGGACTGGAACGGCAACCTTGTTGAACTGGAACACCAGGGTGATGCAGGTACCCCTGCATCTGATTACCAGGTGTACAGATACGAATACGACCAGCTTGACCGGAAGACTGCATTTATTGATCCCCAGGGAATCGTGACCACCTACAACTATGATGAACGGGACCTGCTTGTAGAACAGGACTTTGGTGCAACTGGAAGCGATGTGATGGAGTACAACGACCTGGGGCAGCTGGTGAAGAAGACAAACAGGAATGGCCGGGTATCGATCTTTACCTATGATGAACTGGGAAGGAACACAAAGCTGACCCATTATACCACCTACCTGGGCGAGGGTAATCCGGGGAATGTGGAAGAATATTCTGTGAATACAGTTTATGATTTCAGGGGCAATGCAGTGAGGATCGACAACCAGAATTTGATTGAGTACTACGAGTATGATTCCGGTAACCGCGTGACGACATTAAAGCGGCGGTTAAAGGATACAGTGACTAATCAGCTTATTACTGACCGGGTATGGTCTGGACAGCCGGAAGACCTTGTGTTCACATTTGCATACGAATACAACGACACCGGGATGGTCACGAAGATGACCTACCCGGATGGTGGTGAGCATAACTTTGAATATGATCCGGTATTGGCGAGACTTGAGAAAATAAAGAATGGGGCTGTTGATTTTGTATCGGATTTCAGCTATAATAAATCCGGTGTGGTAAACAGAATGGATTATACAAACGATACCTGGCAGACCTGGGAATTTGATAACAGGAAGAGGATTTCTCATATCAACATAAGCCATACATCCGGTGAGATTACGGATTTAACCTACACGTTAAATGCCTCTGGTGATATCCTATCGATAAATAATAATGAGTACGAATATGACGGGTTTGACCGGATCGTGGGAGCGAAAACCCTTATACCCGGACAGGTGGATCTGATGGGACTTGTGCGGGCATCCTTCGGTACGGCACTGGCCGCAGATCCTATTGAGGTGGAAGGCGAGATACGGACCTACAATGAGGATGCAGACATCAATTCTGATGGTATTATAGACGGCTGGGATCATGCAATGGCCAGTTATGCAAGCGAATACGATGTGTATGATGTTGAGTCTTTTGAGTATGATAAGAATGGGAACAGGACTTTTCTTGTACAGAATGGTGATGAATACCAGTATACTTATGGTGACAGGAACCGGCTTGAGACGATACACAGGAAGAAAGAGGGTGAAACAGAAGAAAGCTTGTATGTGGAGTATGAGTATGACAACTGCGGGAATACGACAAAGCGGAGTATTTATAAAGCCGAAGGGACGGAAGAGATTGTGTTTGAATACGATTCAATGAATCGGTTGGTGAAGACGACAGAGGGGGTGGAGGTAACGGAGTATTTTTATGATAATGCAGGGAATCGGTTTATTAAGAAGGGACTGGATGGTACTACTGTCTATTTACGGCATGGGCAGATAGCGGTGGCTATGGATATTGAACTGCCGGAAGATACGGCAGAAGAGTTTGGGCGTGTAAACCGGTATGTACTTTCAGGGGATCTGCTTGCTGGGAGAGTTACGGAGATTACGAAGCCTGATTTGACAACGGAGATAAAGGTAAGTTATTACCATCTGGATCACCTGAACTCGACAAAGTGTGTGACGGATGAGAGTGGTATTGTGGAAGTGATATACGAATACAGGGCGTTTGGTGAGCAGTTGAAGCGGTTGGATGGGAATGGTGATGAGACAGGTGATAGTGCGAAGTACAGCTATGGGGGGAAGGAACTGGATGATGGGACGAACTTATACTACTTCAACGCACGGTTTTATGATGCGACGATTGGGCGGTTTATCAATGTTGATCCGGTACAGGATGGGAGTAACTGGTATGTGTATTGTGGGAATAATCCACTTTGTTTTGTTGATCCGACGGGGTT
>CAYSYY010000449.1:0-3636 GCA_964435265.1 uncultured Gemmatimonadota bacterium | reverse complement strand
GCATCGAGATCGGATCCGAAGAGACCGAGAGCCGCGCCGAGCGGGTGGCCGGTCCCCGTGCGGGGGAACAGGGTGCCGGGATCCTGACCGCGGTCCAGGCGCGGTACCTTCCCCATGAACACTGACATACCGGCGCCCGCTCTGATATGGTGTCGGCAGGAGAGTGAACCTTGACCGGTCGATCCGTGCCGGGTTTGCGGAGGCCGGTCGATCCATGGAGACCGACCACCGGGGACCGATGACCGGGGATGGATGGATGAGGATGGCATCATGAAGAGGGAGACAGAACGTTACACCCGGCGGGAGTTCGTGCAGACGGCGGCGGGCGGCGCGGCGGCCCTGGCGGCCGGCGGGCTCATGGGCGGGTGCGCCCGCGCCCCGGCCATGCCGATCCGGCCGCTCGGCTCAACCGGCCTGGAGATATCCCGTCTGGCCTTCGGCGGCGGCTCGCAGTTCCTGCTCAACGAAAGCGGCGTCTGGGAGCCCCTGCTCGAAAGAGCGGTCGAAGCCGGAGTGAACTGGTTCGATACCTGTACGAGCTATCAGTGGGGCGCCACCCTCTCGAGCGAGGAGCGGTTCGGCGAGATCCTGCCCCGGTACCGTTCGCGGATCTCGATCGTGACCAAGTTCGAATCGCGCGATCCCGAGGAGATGAAGCGCGAGGTCGAACAGAGTCTGACCCGGCTCAGGACCGACTATGTCGATGTGCTCATGATCCACTCGATCGAGCCGTCGGAAGACATCGCCGCGATCGAAGCGGGCGTCTGGCGCGAGATGATCCGGTTCAGAGAGGGCGGGGCGGCCCGCTTCCTGGGCTTCTCGAGCATGAACAGCGCCGAGAAATCGGCCGAGATGCTCGGGGCGCTCGATATCGACGTGGCCCTGCTGGCCATGAATCCGACCGGATACGGCGCCTTCCCGACCGTGGCCCTGCCTGCCGCCCACAGCCGGGGCACCGGGGTCATCGCCATGAAGGTCATGCGCGATCTCGTCGGCGAGACGGCCGGGCCGGAGGAGCTGCTCCGCTGGGCCTGGTCGCGTGAGGGAGTGGCGAGTGCGGTCGTCGGGCATGCCTCTCCGGAGGTGTTCGAGACCAACCTCGCGATCACCCTGGCTTCGGCGGGCGAGGATGAGGTCATGTCCGGGGCCGAGAGCCGCAGCCTCGAGGCCCGCCTGGCTCCCCGGGCCGGACCGCACGCACTCTGCTGGGCCCGCCCGGGGTACCGCGACGGATCGCTCTGCTGATGGACGAACGGGAGATCCTCCGCCGGCTCGAGCCCGCATCCCGGCTGCGCCGCTGGCGGGGATACCTGGCGCTGAGCGGACCGGGCTGGCTGCAGAGCGCCTTCACGCTGGGCAGCGGCAGCGCGGTCGCCTCCCTCTACCTCGGCGCCCACTACGGCTACCGTCTGCTCTGGGTCCAGCCGCTGGCCATGATCGTGGGGATCATCATGCTCATGGCCGCTTCGCACCAGACCCTCTCGACCGGAGTTCGCCCCTTCGAGGCGATGCACCGGTACCTCCATCCGGTGGTGGCCTGGGCCTGGGCGATCGCCACCCTGGTGGCCACCTTCGTCTTCCACCTCCCCCAGTATGCGCTGGCCGCCGGGGTGACCGAGGACATGATCGCCGCCGTCACCGGCCGCACCCCGGACGGCCCCGGCCGCACCGTGCTCCTGCTCGCTATCGGCCTGGTGGTGCTCGCCGTCTCGATCGTCATCACCTGGAATTACGGCCGGGGGATCCGCGGCATCCGGATCTACGAGCGCACCCTTAAGGTGCTGGTCGGTCTGATCATCCTCGCCTTCGCCGCGGTGGTGCTCCGCAGCGCTCTGGCCGGCGGGATCGACTGGGGCGGACTCGCCCGGGGATTCCTGCCCCTTGGCATCCCGACCGACCGGAGCGGGGTCACCCAGGTCGCCGGCGCCTTCGGGGCCGCGGTCGGTATCAACATGACCTTCTTCTTCGGCTACTCGCTGCTGGCCCGTGGGTGGGGACGGGAGCATCGGGGGCTGGCCCGGTTCGATCTCATCACCGGAATGCTGATCCCCTATACGGTCGTGACCTCGCTGATCGTCGTCGCGGCCGCCGCCACCATCCACGGCACTCCCTTCGCACCTGAGCAGATCGCCCCGGCCAGCGCCGGGGCGCTGATCGGCAGCGCCGGTGTGGGGCCGCTCTTCGGCCGATTCATCTTCGGATTCGGCATCCTGGGGATGGCGCTCTCGACCATCACCCTGCAGATGCTGGTGGCGGGCTTCGCGCTCTGCGAACTGCTCGGGATCGAGCCGACCGGCCGGTCCTACCGGCTCGCCTGCCTGCTCCCCGCGCCGGCCTTCCTGGGGGTGATCCTGTGGCGGTCGCTGGGGACCTGGATCGTGCTGCCGGCCTTCACGATCGGGCTCATCATGCTTCCGATCGCCTACACCGGATGGTTCGTGCTCCAGAACAGCCGGCGGTTCCTGGGTGAGGAGAAGCCGGCGGGGGGTGCCGCCCGCCGCTGGAACGCAGCCCTGATCTTCGCCCTGCTCGTCACCTGGGTCAGCGTGATCTACACCCTCATCACCCGGTTCTGAGTCCGGAGCGCACGGGATGGAACGTCGCGCCTTCCTCGAACTCACCACGGCCGGCTCAGCCGGGCTGGCTCTCGCTTCGTGCGGATACCGGGGAGGGAACCAGCGACCAGATATCGTCCTCATATTCGTCGATGACCTGGGCTATTCCGACCTCTCGTCGTTCGGCTGTACCGACTTCGCCACCCCGCACCTCGATGCCATCGGTGAGCGGGGTGCCCGGCTGACCGATTTCTATACCGCCGCCCCGGTCTGTACCCCGAGCCGCTTCGCGCTCCTGACCGGCCGCCGACCCTTCGGCCCGGGCGTGACCCTGACCACGGCCCTGATGCCTTCCGACACCCACGGCCTGGCCGAGGCCGAGACGACCCTGGCTGAGGTGCTGCGCACAGCGGGATACCGGACCGCCTGCGTGGGCAAGTGGCATCTCGGTCGGCTCGATCCGGCCTATCACCCCCTCCGGCACGGATTCGAGCACTTCTACGGCTTCCAGGGCGGACTCGTCGATTACTACCGGCACGCCTACGCCGAAGAGCACGACTGGTGGCGTAATACCGAGCGGGTGTACGAGGAGGGTTACGTCACCGACCTGCTCACCCGGGAGGCCGAAACGCTGATCGCCTCCTCCGATCCGAGACCTCTCTTCCTCTACCTGGCCTACAGTGCGCCCCACTATGCCCGGGATGAGGAGAACCGGATCATCCTGCAGCCCCGGAGGGAGGATCTCTCGCGGTTCACCCATATCCCGGATCCGCAGCGCCGGGCCTACGCCGGTATGGTCGCCGCCCTCGACGAGGGGGTGGGACGGGTGGTGCGGGCGCTCGAGGAGAGCGGGCGGGCCCGGAACACCCTGCTCCTGTTCGCCTCCGACAACGGGCCGGAGCTGGAGTGGGGGGGCACCTGTGTGCCTCTGCGCGGGGCCAAGCGCCTGCTCTACGAGGGGGGGATCCGGATGCCGGCGCTGGTGCAGTGGCCCGGGCGGATTGCGGCCGGAACAGACCTGACCTGGCCCGCCTCGGTCTTGGATCTCTTCCCGACCTTCGCCGCCCTTGCCGGAGCTCCG
>CAYSYY010000448.1:0-3641 GCA_964435265.1 uncultured Gemmatimonadota bacterium | reverse complement strand
GTGCGATCTCCCCGGCCAGGGTGAGGGCGGTGGCGGCGGCGTGCTGGACCGCCTCGAACATGCCCGAATCGAAGTAGTTCTTGACGCGGGCGAGCACACCGATCACGTCGGGATCACCCACCGCGAAGCCGCAGCGCCAGCCCGCCATCGAGAAGGTCTTCGACATGCTGTGCAGTTCCACCACCCGGCTGCCCTTCCCCCCGCCGGCCGCCTCCGGGGCCTGCAGGAGGCTCGACGGGGCATAGCCGTCGAAGCCGATGTCGGCGTAGGCATTGTCGTTGACCAGTACCGCCCCCCGTGCCCGTGACCAGCGGATGGCGGCGTCGAAATCATCGTCGTCGGCCACCGCCGAGGTCGGATTGTGCGGGTAGTTCAGAATCACCAGCCGGACCGGTCCGCTCCCGCCCAGGCGGCGCTCCAGCTCATCCCACCGGGGCCGCCATCCCCGGGCGGGATCCAGCGGCAGGGTGACCGGCTCGCACCCCGCCAGATGCAGCGCCGGCCGGTAGGCCAGGTAACCCGGATCGGGGTACACGCCTACCTCCCCCGGTTCGCACAATCCGAGCGGCAGATGGGCCAGACCCTCCTTGCTCCCCAGCAGGGCGATCACCTGGGTGGCCGGATCGAGCTCGACGCCGAAGCGGGTCCGCATATACGTAACGACCGCTTCCCGGAAGGCGGGCATACCACCGCCGAACATATACCCGTGACTGCCCGCCTCGGCCATCCGCGCCGCGGCGGCCGCGACGATCCGGGGATCGGGGGGGAGGTCGGGAGACCCGATCGAGAGGTCGATGACATCGGCTCCGGTTCGCTTCAGGGCACCGACGCGGGCGCTGATCTCGGCCGCCAGGTACGGGGGGAGGGTTCTCAACCGGTTGTTGATGAGCATGCTGTCCCTGCTTCCGTTCACCTGCGCGGGGACGCCGCTACCGACCGGACGCCTTCAGCGGAGCAGCGGCGGGGGTTCAGGTATCGGTGTCGATCAGGGCCGAACTCCGCCGTTCGGCATCGCGGATCATGTCTTCCATGACGTCGTGCATGAGATAGAAACCGGTGCGTCCCTGCAGCCACACCGCCGCCCGCACCGCTCCGGCGGCGTGCACGCGCCGGTCGCGCACGGTGTGGACGATCTCGAGACTCTCTCCGGGACCGTCGAACCCCACCCGGTGACTGCCGGGCGCCGTCCCGGCCCGGGCCGAGGCGACACTCAGCTGGTTGGCGGCGATCGGACCGGCGGCCGGGCCGATCTGGAGCAGGTTCTTGCGCTGCAGCGTCTGCAGGAGGATCTCACCGAGATGCAGCGCCGCTCCCCCGGGGGCGTCGCGGCGGGCGGCGTGCTGATGCTCCACCACCCAGGGATCGTAGTCGGGTTCGGCATCGAAGAGCATACCCGCCTGCCGGGTGAGGTAGAAGAGAACATTCGCCGCGAAGGAGAGCGACGGGGCATAGAGGGCGGCCCCCCCGCCGTTGAGGACGATCCCCTCCACCTCGGCGAGGGCGTTCTGCCAGCCGGTCGTCCCGATCAGCAGGGGAAGATCGAGGTCGACCGCCCGGTGCACGTGGGTGACAACCGCCTCGGCGGCCGTGAAGTCGACCCCGACCGTGGCCCCCTTGAGATCCCCCTTGCGGCGGGGGAGACCGTTGCGGAGTTCGTCACCGCTGAATACCCGGACGATCGTGATCCGGCTCTCCCGGGCGTAGCGCTGGAGAGCCTGACTCATCCGGCCGTCTCCGAAGAGACAGAGTTTCGGTGCACCGTCAACAGGTATCGCCACGCTCCGCTCCTTCACCCGGATCAGCTCGGGTTCATCCCGACCCGACCGGAACTCAAATTAATGCCTGTGGTAGATGAGGAACACTTCATCCGGTCCGCGTTCGATCGCCTCGAGCCGGAAGCGACGCTGCTCGGGGAGAAGGTGCCCGGCCTCGCAGATCCCCGGCGCCGCATCCCCGCCGATCATCCAGGGGGTGATGGTGAGGTAGAGCTCGGCCACCAGATCGCTCTCGAAGAAGCCCGCCGCGAGCCCGCCCCCCCCTTCGACGAGGATGCTCTCCAGCCGTTCGCCCCGCAGCCGGCCGACCAGTTCGGGGAGCGCCACCCTCCCCGTCCCCAACCGCCAGAGCTCCACCCGGCCGGGGAGGGATCCGGGCGGATCGGGGGCCTCCCGGGTGGTGGCGATGATGGTGCGGTTGGGGCCGGTGAAGACCCGTCCCGGCGGCAGGTCCAGGGTGGCCGACACGATGACGACGGCGGGATGAGGCGGTCGACCGATCTCCCGGCGCCGCCGCGCCCTCTCCTCAGGCAGGGCGAAGGGAGGATCCTCGGCCCGTACCGTCCCCCCGCCGACGACGATGACATCGGCCCAGGCGCGCAGATCCTCCATCCGACCCAGGTCGGCGCTCCCCCCCAGACGGAACCGCTCTCTAGAGGGCGGAGCGATCTTGCCGTCGAGGCTCACCGCCATGTTGATCCGGATGCTCACCGCTGTTCGCTTCCCCTCTCGGTGATCGACCCCGTCCGCTCTCTCTCAGTCTACGGAGCACCTTCGTCCCGGCTCAACACCAAAGGGTGCGGCTCGGAACGAAGGCGTGTAAGCCGAAGCTGGTTTTTTCGACCCGACGGCATAAAACAGACTTGCGACTCTTTTTTTATCCACCATGTTAGGAACAGCCCGATGGGCTCGGGGTCTGCCAACCGTACCGCGCCCGGATCCGACGGCACGAACGGCGGCGGAGCGCGGACTTCAAATCGATTCAACTCAAGAGCTGATCATCCCGAATCGCACTCGAGGGTATCCATGAGCGAGCCAACTGCAGCAACCATCAAGGCGATCTGCGATGAATTCGGGAACGACCGCACACGTATGATCGACATCGTGCGCGCCGTCCAGTCCCGTACCGGCGGCGTCGGCAGCGAGGCGGTGACCGCCATCGCCGCGCGGACCGGCGCCCGGCGGGTCGACGTGGAGAGTGTCGTCTCTTTCTACTCGTTCCTCTCAGAGAAGCCGAAGGGCACGACCGTCATCTGGCTGTGCGATGATATCATCGACCGGATGCACGGCTATGACCAGGTACGCGAAGCTTTCTCCCGGGAGCTCGGCATCGGTCTGGGTGAGACGACTCCCGACGGAGCGTTCTCGCTCGAACGCACGGCCTGTATCGGCATGTGCGATCAGGCTCCGGCGGCGCTGGTCAACGACACCATCGTGACCGAGCTCACGCCCGAGAAGGCCCGTGCCGTCGTCGCCGCCCTGCGGGAGCACGGCGACCCGAAGGCGCTGGTCACCGAACCGGGGGACGGGAACAACGCCCACCCCCTGGTCCGGGCGATGGTCAGGAACAACCTCCGCGAGACCGGCCCCGTCCTCTTCAGCCCCCTCAACCGGGGGGAAGGTCTCCGCAAAGCCCTGGGAATGAGCCCCGCCGAGGTCATCCGCTCCATCAAGACGAGCCGTCTGCGCGGGCGCGGCGGCGCCGGTTTCCCCACCGGGATGAAGTTGGATTTCACCCGTCAGGCCGAGGGGAAGCGGAAATTCGTCCTCTGCAACGCTGATGAGGGCGAGCCGGGCACCTTCAAGGACCGCGTCCTGCTGACCGAACTGCCCGGCCGGGTGTTCGCCGGGATGACGATCGCCGGG
>CAYSYY010000447.1:0-3650 GCA_964435265.1 uncultured Gemmatimonadota bacterium | reverse complement strand
GCTGGTATTCAGTTTCAGGTAGACTAACCATGGTAGTCCTCCACTCTCTTGACTATCAGCCCTCTCACTTCCTGCCAATTCAGCCCGCCATCTTCCTTTGTCGGTAATGGATCTTCAGCGGGCTCAAGAATCAATCGATACGATCCGTCCAGAGAGCATGAGATCTCCCCTTTTCTGTCTGCAGTCAATTCATGAAAGTTGCCTGGTGCATTGCGTAAATCCTCCAATGTCACGGCCGCATGAATCGCTTGTAGTCTCATGACCATTTTTTTCGCGCGCTCGGTTCCAAACACCTTTTTCATCTCTTTGCTGTCATTGCACTGCTTTCGCAGCTTAGCGCTCGCAAAGTAGATATCCATGACCTCTCATCACCGTTTCCTTTAACGAATATAGTGAATTATTATTTATTAACGTATAACGTTAATTATTTTTGTCAAGGTGCCTGTAGTCTGAAGGCCTTATTGCTGGGCATACCTGGATTGAAACGATTATTGACCTGCTGGGCCCTCGGCTTCGAACTCCAATGTACCGGGCGTACGGATAACAGGGTGTGCCCGTCCTGGTTTATGCAGATCAGCGTCTTCTCTCTTGATGAAGCAGACCTATTATTGTATGTTATATTCAGAAAATAAATGACAATAGGATGGTTGAGTATGCCCGCTGCCATAAATCCAGAACTCTCACCAGGAGGAGTGTACCGAACCCTTGATCTCTCGGTCTGGAGCTCCAACCCGTCGCGAACTGCTGACAGGCTGGTCCGGGAGGGTGAACTGGTTTACCTCGCCAAAGGACTCTACTATCACCCCCGACGCAGCAAATTCGGTGTTCCCCCGCCGGATCACGAGCAGATCCTTCGAGCGTTCCTGAAGGATGACCGGTTTCTGATCACCGGACCCGATCTCTGGACTGAACTCGGACTCGGAGCGACCGCGCTTTTCCCTCACCTCCTGGTGTATAACACACGCAGATCGGGCTATTTCCACCTGGGTGGTCGATCATTTTACCTGCGGCGTATCCCCTTCCCGGACAACCCACCTGCCGAGTGGTTCGTCGTTGATCTGATCGAGCATCACGCTATGGCTGGTGTCTCACTGGAAACGATCAGAGAGAATCTGATCGAAGCCTTGCAGGAGGACCGATTCAACCGTGATCTGCTGACTCAGATGGGCACGAGGTACGGGAAAAAGCAGACCAGAAGATTGCTTTTAGATGCAATCGAGTTGTCTGGAGCAGAATCATGATGTACCCGCATCAGGATCCGGAATTCTCCGATCTGGTATCGATGGTCGCTGCCGAGACCGGTCTGAGTGAGGCAATCATTGAGAAGGATTACTGGGTTACGCACACACTCTGGGCACTGCATCAACTACCGCTTGAAATCTGGTTCAAAGGAGGAACATCGCTCTCAAAAGGATTCGGGCTGATTACACGGTTTTCCGAGGATGTGGATTTACGAATTGAGCCTGCATCCAATGCACTTCTGACGAGAGTATCAAACTGGAAAAGCAAGAATCCCGGAGTTATCCGGAAGAGACATGAGTATTTCGCTTCATTACTGAAGCTCCTGAAAGTGCCCGATGCCACAGATGTGCGTCTTGAACCCGGATTTGACGATCAGGCACGGGGAGCGCTGTATCTGGTGGACTATCCCGGTGTACTTCAGCACAGATTGCCTGAGGGCATGCGTCCATATATCCAGCTCGAGGTAGGCCATGCCAGAGTGGAGCCGTTCATCGAGCGATCATTATCCTCTTTTATACATGACTGGCTGAGAAAGAATGTCCAGATCGACACCTACCGGGAGAATCTGCCACACAGTGTTCGCTGTGTTCATCCACTTGTAACAGCGCTCGAAAAGATCGATGCGATTATCAGACGTTTCGATCGGGAACCATTCGAACCAGCTCTCTTCATCCGCCACTACGAGGACACAGCACACATCATCAGAGGCCTCGCCTCGATCCCGCCAGCCGGTTTCCCGATTCGAGACCTGATGCATGACATGTACGAAAAGAAACAGATATCCAGGATTCCCACCGGTGATGAACCTGCCTTTGAGCTGGAGAATCCGGACAAGCTTCCGATACTGCTTCACCACTATCAGTCTATCAGTCCCATGTTCTGGGGAGAGCGTCTGAGCCTCGAGGACGCCTGTGAGACCATCCGCAATTGGATTAGATCAGAACTGGCATGAATGATTGTGTCACTGGTGTCGAAATCCAATGCTCAAGTCGTTTCCAGACTCCCACATGCGGATGCTGACCAACGAGCACGGTGATTCAAGCCCAGAGAGTGCTGATCGGAGCGGCGGTAATGCGGTCTTCGAGTCTGAAGGACCGGGGTCCGGTATGGAGTAGCACTCCCGAAACGAATCGATCTCCGAACTTGTTCTTCAGCCAGGAAAGGTGGCGCGCATCCTTCTTGTCCGGAGCGCTGGCAGCCTTCACTTCTATTGCGATCACCTTGTCTGTGCCCAATTCGCCTATGATATCAACTTCATGGAGCCCATTCTGTTCACGCAGGTGATAGAGTCGAGGGCGCGATTCAGAAACGGTATGCTCCGCTCTCAACTGTGCCGCGACGAAGGTATCCAGCACCCTCCCCATGAGATCTCCGTCCCGTAGAACTGCCGCCGCATCCAGGTGGAGAATTCCCGCGAGAAAGGAGCCGTCAATGAGGTATCTCCTGGGAGATCGGGTGAGTCGCTTGAGTCGGTTGGAACTCCACGCCTGCAGTCGTGTCGTCATCATCAGGTTCTCAAGCAGCCGGTCGTAGGCCACTGCGGTCTTGCGGTTAATGCCCGCAGCGTCATAGAGCGACTTGTGCTCCGGCACTCCGGCTGTATTCAGAGCACACGCCTGGAAATAGCGACCCAATCGCTTCGGATCACGGCCTTCCTCGACTGATTCGGCATCCCTGGTCAGAACTTGATCCACATAACTTTCAAGCCATCGCTGCCTGATGGATTCCGAAAGTGTCAGTGCAGCCTCCGGGTACCCCCCCTTCAGCGCGAATTCGAGGTACCCTAACAGATCGGGTGTATCCTTTGCAGGTTCCAGGTCAGCTCCCCCGGCCAGGCGATCCAGGAGCGGTGTTACATCAGGGCGTTCTTGTTGCTCGGCGATAGTCATGGGAAGCAGGGAGAGGCGGAGAAGTCGGCCGGTACCCGGCCACGTCTCCGCCTCAAGATCGGCTCGGACCGAACCGGTTACGAGGTATCTCCCGGGCGATGGATCCGCATCGATCGAGCGTTTCAGCGCTCCCAGCACACCAGGGACAGCTTGCCATTCATCAACGAGCACAGGCTCCGGCAGTATCCTGAGAGCGGCATCAGGATCCGCCTCGAACGCCGCGGCCTCAGCCGGCTTGTCGAGGGATACCACTGTCCTGGCGTAGCGGGAAGCCGTGGTTGTCTTGCCCGTGGCTCTCGGACCTACGAGGAGGAGCGCTGGGACTTCATCGAGCAGTCGCTCTATCAGGGGCTCGATGGATCTCCTGAGATAGGTCTTCATGACCACATGTTAATACCGAAATACATATTCGCCAAATACCGTTTTCAACATTGCTTCGGTACCTATTTGCAGGCCCGTCATCTGCTGCCTGTCAGAATCGTGGTTTCTGGCAGAGACATGGCATACTGGATCCTCTCA
>CAYSYY010000446.1:0-3653 GCA_964435265.1 uncultured Gemmatimonadota bacterium | reverse complement strand
CAGGACCCGCGGGTCATCCTCATCAAGCTGGCCGACCGCCTGCACAACATGCGGACCCTGGAGCACCTCGACCGCCGGAAAGCCACCCAGGTCGCCCGCGAGACGATGGAGATATACGTTCCCCTGGCCCACCGTTTCGGTATCAACCGCATCAAGACCGAATTGGAAGATCTGGCCTTTGCAGTTCTCTATCCCGAGGTCTTCACCGACCTGACCGAGACTCTCGAGGCCGACAAGCGCAAGCGGATAAGGGCGCTGGGGGGGGTGCGCAAGGCGATCGGGCGGGAACTGAAAGCGGCCGGGATACGCGCCGAGATATCGTGGCGTCTGAAGTCCTATAACAGCATCTACCAGAAGATGCAGCGACGGGGGGTGGAACTCGGCGAGATCTACGACATCATGGCTCTGCGCATCCTCACCGCCGACAACGCCCAGTGCTACCATGCCCTGGGGCTCGTCCACTCGCTCTTCGTGCCGATCCCTTCCCGTTTCAAGGACTTCGTGGCTCATCCCAAGGCCAACATGTACCAATCGATCCACACCACCGTGGTGGGCCCCAACGGCGAGCCGGTGGAGATCCAGATCCGCACCCGCGAGATGCACCGGATCGCCGAGGAGGGGATCGCGGCGCACTGGAAGTACAAGGAGGGCGCGGCGACCGAGAAACACACTCCCTGGGACGAACAGGTGAAGTGGATCCGCGAGGTCATCGACCAGCAGACCGAGGCCCCCGACGCCGTGGAGTTCATGGAGCACGTCAAGCTCGAGCTCTTCGAGAACGAGGTCTTCGTCTTCACCCCCAAGGGGGACGTGATCCGCCTGCCCGGCGACGCCACGGCGCTGGATTTCGCGTTCGCCGTGCATACCGACATCGGTCTGCGCTGTCAGGGAGCTAAAGTGAACGGCCGGATCGTACCCCTGCCGACCCGGCTCAAGAGCGGCGATACCATCGAGATCGTCACCGGACCGAACCAGCGTCCCAACCAGGCCTGGCTGCGGCAGGTCAAGACGGCCAAGGCCCGCACCAGCATCCGGCGCTACCTGCGCGAACAGGAGAGCGAGCAATCGGAACGTCTGGGCCAGGAACTGCTGGAACGCGAGTTGCGCAAAGCCCGCCTGAAGATCCCGCGTCGGGAGGAACTGGTGGATCTGGCGCAGGCGATGGGGTACGAGACGGCCGAGGAACTCTACGAAGCCCTGGGGCGGGGGACCCAGAAGACTACCGTGGTGCTGCGCAAGCTGTACCCTTCCGAGGAGAAGAAAGAGGAGGGCGAAGAGGGCTTCATCCAGAAGCTGGTGGAACGGGCGCGCAGTACCGTCCGCGGGGTGAGTGTGGCGGGGGAGGGG
This sequence comes from uncultured Gemmatimonadota bacterium, assembly GCA_964435265.1. Classification (GTDB taxonomy): domain Bacteria; phylum Blakebacterota; class Blakebacteria; order Blakebacterales; family Blakebacteraceae; genus CAYSYY01. The sequence continues at coordinate 2,306 of CAYSYY010000446.1, read as the reverse complement.
AACATGATGATCAACTTCGCCCAGTGCTGCCAGCCGATCCCGGGGGACAAGATCGTGGGCTATATCACCCGGGGCCGCGGCGTCACGGTCCACCGCCGCGACTGTCCCAACGTGATCCACATGCTCGAGGAGGAGGATCGGATCGTCGAGGTCGCCTGGGATGCCGGCAAGGATCAATCCTTCATCGTAGGCCTCAGTATCCTGGCCAGCGACCGGACCAACCTGCTCGGGGATGTGGGCCGGGCCATCAGCGCCATCGGAGCGAGCATCCGCAGCGCCACCATGAGCACCGAGGGCGAGGAGGCTTCCGGGCGGTTCATCATCAGCGTGCGCAACCTGCAGCAGCTGCAGCGGGTGATCAAGAGCCTGCGCAAGGTCAAGGGGGTGGAACAGGTCGAGCGGATCGCCGGAGGGCTGGACGTCACATGAGAACTCCCCAGCGCCGGCGGCTCCGCGCTTCCACCGCCCCCGGGATCCGGTCGGGGGACCCGGCCGCAACCTCGCCTTCATCATGAGGGGTGCCGCCTGATGAGCCTGCTCGAAGCCCTTATCCTGGGGATCGTCCAGGGCGCGACCGAGTTCCTGCCCATCTCCTCGAGCGGGCATCTGGTGCTCACCGAAGCTCTCCTGGGGATCTCCGGGGGCGGCCTGCTGATCGAGGTCACCCTGCACCTGGGGACCCTGCTGGCCGTGCTGATCTACTTCCGCCGCCGGATCGTCTGGCTTCTGACCGGCGGCGTCGCCCGCGGTGAAGAGGGCGAGCGGGCTCGTCGATGGCTGCTGTGGCTGGCGCTGGGCACGATCCCGGCGGTGGTGGTGGGGCTGGGTCTGCGCGGCGCCATCGAACAGCTCTTCGAATCGACGACCGCCGCGCTGGTGGGACTGCTGGTGACCGGGGGCATCCTCTTCTCCAGCCGCTGGAGCCGGGCGCGCGGTCGCTCCGCCGTCTCGAGCGCCGCCCTGTTCATCGGGCTCGGACAGGCCCTGGCCATCATGCCCGGCATCTCGCGCTCGGGCACCACCATCGCCGCCGGCATGTGGCTCGGGGTGGATCGGACCGAGGCGGCCGAGTTCTCCTTCCTGCTGAGCATCCCGGCCATCGCCGGAGCCGCCCTGCTGCAGACCTGGGACCTGATCTCTGGTTCCGCGCCCGACGCCTCGATGCTGGCCGGAGCACTCCTGCCGGGCTTCGCGGCGGCGTTCATCTCAGGTTACGCGGCCATCGCCGGTCTGCTCGGGATACTCAAACGGCGGGGCCTGGTCCCCTTCGCCTGGTACTGCTGGGCGGTGGCCCTGGCGGGCCTCGTCTTCATCCGGATCTGAGCGTGAAGGAACGGGATATGATCGAGAAACGCGAACAGTTCACGTCCCGCTGGGGCCTGATCATGGCCGCCCTCGGCATGGCGATCGGCACCGGGAACGTCTGGCGCTTCCCGCGCATCTTCGCCACCAACGAGGGGGGCGCCTTCCTCATCCCCTGGCTCTTCTTCCTCTTCGCCTGGTCGATCCCCCTGCTGATCCTCGAGATGAGCATGGGCAAGAAGACCCGCCTGGGCCTGGTCGGCTCGTTCGGGAAACTGATCGGCCGCCGCTACGCCTGGATGGGAGGTTTCGTGGCGGCGGTGACCACCATGATCACCTTCTACTACTCGGTGGTGGCCGGATGGTGTCTGCGTTACTTCTTCACCGCGCTGGGGGGCGGGCTGGCCCGGCTGACCGACGCCGCGGCGGCCCAGCAGGCCTTCGAGCACTTCGCCACCTCGGGACTGGCGCTGCCCTTCCATCTGCTGGCCATCGGCCTGGGAGCCTGGGTGATCCATCGCGGGGTGGTGCAGGGGATAGAGAAGGCCAATAAGATCCTGATCCCCCTGCTGGCCGTGCTGCTGCTGGTGGCGGCGGTGCGCGCTCTGACCCTGCCCGGGGCGGGGCGGGGCCTGCAGTTCATGTTCGGGATCGACTGGAGCCGGCTCGGGGACTACAAGATCTGGCTCGAGGGATTGACGCAGTCGGCCTGGTCGACCGGGGCGGGATGGGGGCTGCTGCTGACTTACGCCGTCTATGCCCGCGAACACGGCGACTGCGTGCGGAACTCTCTGATCATCGGCCTGGGTAACAACAGCATGAGCCTGCTGGCCGCCCTGGCCATCCTGCCCACCGTCTTCGCCTCCTTCCCGACCTTCCAGGAAGCCTTCGAGGTGGCCACCTACAGCGGTCCGGCGGCCACCGGGCTCACCTTCGTCTGGATCCCGATCCTGTTCCAGAAGCTCCCCTTCGGCACCTTTTTCAGCGCCATTTTCTTCCTGGCT
>CAYSYY010000445.1:0-3654 GCA_964435265.1 uncultured Gemmatimonadota bacterium | reverse complement strand
CTGATACATTTGGAAGAATTCAATTTCAAACCAGAAGTGGTAACTCAGCTGATCCTGCTGATGGAACCTGGGAAGACTGGAAACCATTTACAGCCACTACCAATTATCTGACGTTAGAATCGGCTGATACTCATACAAACTGGTCTGGAACTGCTGCTGTGGCTGAAGGTGATGTCACCCGTGATGTTGATTATTTTGAAGATGAAGATGAAGGAACGGCTACAAATATTACTAAGATAACCACAACTGGATTCGAAGAAGACACGGCAGGAACCCTTACCACTGACCTAATTTCATATTGGCCTCTCGACGAAACTTCTGGTACTCGTGAAGATGCTTATGGTACTAATGACTTAACATCTACTGGTGTAACTTCAGATACAGGCCAGAAAGGTAATGCAGCTGATTTTGAAGATACTGAAAGTGATTTTCTCGAAATTGCTGATAATGCTTCCCTCTCGACAGGCGATATTGATTTTACTATTGCAGCCTGGGTTAAGTTAGAAAGCAAGCCAGGAAACCATATGATGATCGCGACCAAACACGATGACTCCTCAACACGCGAATACCTTCTATATTGGAATACAACTGTTGATCGATTTTATTTTATCCTCTATGACAGCGGAGGAACTCAAATCTGTGCCACTAATGCCAGTGCTCTGGGAGCTCCATCAATCGCAACGTGGTACTTTTTAACAGCTTGGCATGATTCAAGTGCAGATACTTGTAATATCCAAGTTAATAATGGCACCATAAACTCTAACTCTACTGGTGGTAATGCCCCCAGCGATACAACAGCTAATTTCCGAGTCGGAGCCTACCAAGCAGGCGAAACTGCTTTCTGGGATGGCCTAATAGACGAGCTTGGTTTTTGGAAGAAAGTTTTATCCTCAACTGAAAGAGCAGATCTATATAACTCAGGTGCTGGTAACACCTACCCTACTTCTGGTCAGTATGCCGAAGCAACTATTTCCTCAACTGATCTTTCAAGTTACGATTACCTTACTTTTTGGACAAGAGCATCTCAGACGGGCAATACTGTTAAGTTTGGTATTGGTGAATCGGCGGCTACAGAACAAGAGGAGACTGTCACTATTGATGTGGCTGATGCTTGGCAGAAAGTGTATTGGGATCTATCTGATATTCCTGGTACTAGCCGGAATGCCATTACCAAACTCCGGCTTACTAACCTAACATCGGCAGCTAATACTATTTATCTAGATAATGTTCGGGCAGAAAAGTACGGTTCACATAACTATATGACTAATCCCAATAATTGTAGCGGGTGGCTTGCTAACAGCGGAGTCACATGTACAACAACTACAGCAACTAACCCATATGGAGAAACAGATTATGTACAATCACTTACAAATACAGGAGGGTTTACTTATTTTCCATACAGAACTGATGTTGCCTTACCTTCGGGATATTCTGGCGACCTTACTTATTCAGCTTGGATTAAAGTTCCCAGTGGAACTGCTAGTACTATTACTGCCTTCTTCTTTGATGACGGTGTTCATACTAACCACACAACTTTATACACTGGCACAGATAATTGGGTTAGATATACATGGACATTTGATAGTAAAACTATTTCTGACCAATCAACATCCAATTATGCTGGTTTAGGAATGAATCTGAATGGCGATGTTTTAGTTTGGGGCAACCATTGGGAACTTGGTTCAACTCCTTCCCAAGACAGAACTGAATCATTAAATATCAGTTCAACACCTAATAATTACACCCAATACCGAGCCATCTTTACAACCACCGATACTGATTATCAACCTCAATTAGAGAATGTGTATCTTACCTACAACAATGGCTATGATATTGTTCAAACTGATTCCAATACCGTCAGATTATATAACTACACCGGCGAAGCGAAAGACCTTAGACTTGAAGCTGTTGTTTTCGGAGCTGACTTGGCGGAATGGTACGCAACTGATGATTTGTCCATTGAAGCTGGAGACGTTGTTAGAATTGATGGAACTAAAGACGAACAAGGCGTCCCTAAGATTTCCAAGCCCTCTAAATATGCTGACCCGGCTGTCATGGGTATTATTTCCACCCGGGCAGGTCAAGAGCTTGGTTTGTCTGGAGAAGACCGGCGCCTAGTTGGTCTTCAGGGTCGTGTGCCAACGAAAATTGCCCCTGATTCCCCTGCTATTAAAGCTGGTGACTTCCTAACCAGCTCTTCCACCTATCCAGGTATGGCCACTAAGCTTATTTCTCCTGGACAGACTGTTGGAAAAGCTTTTGAAGATTGGGAACCAGATTCGGGTGTAAGCAAAATTGATGTCTTCATTAACATTTCTTACCACGATCCCCTAAATCCAGAGTTTATCTTTGAGAACGGCGTTTTCAATCTGATTGTCGATGGTCTTGATTATATGTATGAAATATCAGGCGATTCACTTGAAACCGCCGTAGAACATGTTGGTGCTTTCTCTAAATTAATTGCTGCCAATATTAAAGCTGGCATGATTGCTACTAAAGAAATGACAACTGATTCTCTCTTGGCATTCCAAGCAACCATCGATAATCTGCTAATTACCAATGGCCTTGTCTCCCCTGTTATTGAAACGGAGACTATTTCTCCTCTGGCTGATTCTGATTTGGTCTTTGATCTCAATAATTCCCCTGATGCGAGTAGTTCCAGTTATGGCAAATTAATTGTCAAAGGCGAGAATGAAGAAGAAGTAGCTTCCATAGACGCTAGTGGAGATGCTACCTTCAGCGGCACTCTTCAAGCCAAAGAGCTCGTGGCTGACAAAATATACGCTGATGAAATCATTAGTGATTCAAATATTACTCTAGAAGAGATAGAAGAACTTCTAAGACAATCTTTAGAAGATCAGGCCTTACTTGACGATCTTGGTGATTCGAATGTCTTTACGGCCACTGATTCAGCCAGCCTTAACGAACTAGCGGTTAGTAATCTTTTTGTTACCGAACAAGCAGCGATGAATAATCTTTCTGTCTCCTCTTCCCTAGCTATCGGTACTGATTTCTTGATTCAATCATCTATTATTGAAGGCGGTATCAATAATACTATTGATACTCTTTCTGCTCCTTTGAAATTACAATCCCTAGCCATGGCGCCAATAGAAATAATGGCTGGTAAAGTAAAAATTGATACTAATGGTAATGTCGAAATAGCCGGCAATCTATATGTTGCCGGAGAGATTGAAGCATCATCTTTAACCCTTAAAGATTCCGGTTTTGGCAATCTTCTCAATCTAATTAATTCAGAAGGTGAAGAAGTGGCTACCATTGATGCCAGTGGAGGAGCTCAATTTAGCAAATTGATTACTGATAAATTAGTTATTGCTTCTTCAGATCTTGAGATCGCTGAGCCTGATATTAATGGAGAAATTGAAAGCAACGCGACGGTGGGTAGTGCTATTATCCCTGAGGGTGTTGAGGAAATAAAAATCGTTAATGAAAATGTTAATAGCTATACCCTGGTTTATATCACACCTACCTCAACAACCTTGAACAATGTTCTTTACGTTAAGAGCAAAGGAGAAGGCTACTTTACGGTTGGTTTTAATGACCCTCTTTCAATTGATGTTAATTTCAATTGGTGGATGGTCGATGTTGCAGAATAAGTTGTTGACAATTACCATTTCTAGTAATATAGATTGGTTA
>CAYSYY010000444.1:0-3676 GCA_964435265.1 uncultured Gemmatimonadota bacterium | reverse complement strand
CCGATGTCCCCGTGTATCATGCCGACGAGTTGTTCGGTTCGAAAATGCGCGCCCTATACCACCGGAAGAAGGGGCGGGATCTTTTCGATCTCTGGCTCGCTCTGGAACAGAATCTGACCGATGCCGCCTCGGTCGTGCAGTGTTTCCAGCACTATTCAGAATCTCAAGGCAAACATATCAGTCGCGCCCAGTTTGAATCGAATCTTCTCAGCAAATTCCAGGACCGCAGGTTTCATGACGATCTGGCTCCCCTGCTTCCTCCCCGTACCGAATACGACCCGGAGAAAGCAATCGCGGTGGTCATGGAGGAGTTGGTCTCACGCCTGCCCGGAGGACCCTGGAAAGGTGAAGTCGAACCGGCCGACTGAGCCGATCAGTACCAACCACGGGCATAGCTTCGCAGCGTGCTCGCTCCCGGAACGGAATATCACGCCGTCGGCTGATCAACCCGCAAGATACTGGCTTCGTCCTCCGCTGCATCCCCACCGTCGGCGTTGCGCCTACTCGTCGAGCCGCGTCAGGGCGTAAGCGCAGGCGCCGATCGCGGTCGCCCGGCTGGTGCCCAGGCGCGAGACCCCCACCCCGGTGCGCTTGACCGGATCGTACGGCACCGTCCGGTCGGAGCCGGGTACGGCCAGATCGACCGCCCGCAGGGAGAAGAAGGCCGCCCGGTCCTGCTCGTCCTCGAGGTTGAAGGCGGTGATCTCCATGCGGGGGATCGGCGCCCCCTCGGGCGAAACGTACCCGCGGTTCATCTCTTCGACCACGGCCGGCAGGAAGAGCGGGTGCGCGCCGGCCAGCCCCCCGCCGATCACGATCGGGGCATCCACCAGGGTGACGGCGTTGGCCAGGGCGTCGCCGAGGGCCTGCCCCATTTCACTGAAGGCCTGCCGCGCGGCCTCGGCGTCGCCCGCCTGTTCGCCGATCCCGATCCGGTAGATCTCCTCGGGGCTCGGCGCGCTCTCCAGAGGTGTGCCGGTCGCCGCGGCCCAGGCCCGCCGCACGCCCCGGATGCTCACCCCCTCTTCGGCCGTGGTCGTGTTGTCGAGGCGGTTGCGCAGGCACCATATCTCGGCCGCGGCCGAGTTGTCCCCCAGGTGGAGCCGGCCGTCGGAGACGATCCCGCCGCCGAAACCGGTTCCCAGGGTGACCCCGAGCAGGTTGCGGAAGCGCTTGGGGTTGCCCGTGAGCTCCATCTCTGTGTTGAGCCAGGGCAGGAAGCCGGCGATCGCCTCGCCGTAGACGAAGAGGTCGCCGTCGTTGTTGATGAAGACCGGCAGGCTGAATTCGTCCTCGAGGATCGGCCCCAGCGGCACTCCGCCCCGATAGGCGGGGAGGTTGGCCAGGTCCCCGATCACGCCGCGTTCGTAATCGGCCGGCCCCGGAAAGGCGAAACTGATCGCGACCGGATCGCCGGGCACGGCCTCGGCCACGGCCCGGAAGCCCGCGACGAGGTTGGCCAGGCTCCGCTCCAGATCGTTCCCGGCCGCCGGCAGGCGCACCGGCGCCACGATCTCCTCATGACCGCGCACCGCCGAGAAGACGAAGTTGGTCCCCCCGGCATCCAGCGTCATGACGATGCGCTCATCATCCCGCGACATGGCCCTCGACCTTCCGGCGTGAGGCGTGAACGGCCAGCAGGGTGATGTAGATGAAGATGAGGAGCGGGATCAGGAAACTGAGCAGGATCGACGCATCGGCCAGCAGGCCCATGATCCACGGTATGAGCGCCCCGCCCACGATGGCCATGACCATGAGCCCCGAGAGTTCGTCGCTGCGTTCGGGCATCGAGTCGATGAGGATCGAGAAGATGAGCGGGAAGATGTTCCCGAAGGCCAGTCCGGCCAGGAAGATGGAGCCGAGCACCACCGCCCGGGCGGGCACGAACATGCCGGCCACACCCAACGCCCCCAGGAGCGAGGTGAGCAGGAAGAAACGTCTGGGGGACAGGAAGTTCAACACGATCGAACCGAAGAGCCGGCCGATCGCCAGGGCGGTGAGGAAGAAGCCGATCCCGAGGGTGGCCATCGACTCGATGTCGAAACCGAAGCGGTCCTGGAGCATGGTCGCGATCCAGGAGTTGAGCCCCACCTCGGCCCCGACGTAGAAGAAGATCCCCAGGACCATGGCCAGCACCCACGGATCGGCCAGCAGCGCGAAGCTTGAGCGGATGCTGGGCTGAGCCGCGGCCTGCTCGGCGGGTTTCTCCTCGATCTTCATCAGGGCCACGACCACCAGGGTGATCCCCGCCACCAGGGCGTAGATGGTGAAGATGCCGTTCCAGGCGAAACCGAGGGCCACCACCAGCGGGACCACGTACGGCGCGGTGTTGGATCCGATGCTCTTGATGAACTGCGCAAAGGTGAGGTTGCGCGAGAACATTCCCGGGGCCGAGACATCGCGCATTATCGGATTGCCGGCCACCTGCAGCGCCGTCATGCCCACGCCGATCAGGAAGATCGCTCCCAGCACATAGATGTAGCGGCCGATCGAGATGACCGGGATGAGCTCGCCCAGGGTGACCAGGATCAGGGCGAAGACGAGCACATATTTCTTGCCTTTGCGCCCGCCCAGGATGCCGAAGGGCACCGAGAAGAGCCCGAGGGCGAGGAATCCGAACAGCGGCAGCAGCCCGGCCAGGGCCGGCGAAATACTGAACTCGCGGGTCACGAAACCCACCAGTGTGCCCACGGCGTCGCCGAAGCCCATGATGAAGAAGGCCGCGAAGATGGGGATGGTCTTGAGTCGCACCGCGCGCTCCCTTCCTCAGAGTCAGGTCAGATGGAGAGGAACCGCGTGAACTATAGCCGGGCGGTCCCCGGAGTGGCAATTCCCGAGCGCGGCGGTACTGGGGCGCATCCCCCGATCACCGCTGCGGTCGGCACTGCACCGTATACCCGCCTACCGCCGCGGCCAGTACCGCGCCGCCACCCGCCCCCCGGCCCATATCCCGAGCAAACCGCCGATGACCACATCCGAGGTCCAGTGTTCGTCGGCGCAGACCCGCTGCAGGGCAACGCCGAATCCGCCGGCCCAGGCCAGCACCTTGATCCAGCGCGGCGCATCGGAGCCCTCGACCAGCCGGGCGATCCCCACCGCCCAGGCGGCGTGACCGGAGGGGAAGGCGTCATCCACGGAACCGAGCGGATCGAAATCATCGGCCGGACCCGATCCGGGACGCCGTCGCCCCGTGACGATCTTCATCGGGAGCACCGTCGCATCGACCAGCAGAACCGTCTCCAGCAGCGCCCCGCCCCAGCGGGCCGCGCCCTCCGCCCCGGTGAGCCAGCCCGCCCCGAGCAGGGCCGCCGGCCCGGCGTGTAGAGCGATGGTCAGCTGGATCCTGTCCAGCATGAAGGGTCTGACGACGAAGTCGCGCAGGATCGGTGAGAGCTCACCGTCGGGTCGCACCGCCTCCCGTACGGAGGCATCGAGAAAGAGCGGGCCGGTCGTGGCGGCCAGCAGTCCGATCCCGAGCAGGGGGCGCCCCGGCCGCGAGACCGCCGCGGCGGGCAGTTCGATCAGATCGGTGAGGAGCAGGCGCGGTCGCGAACGCAGCCACGTCCCCGGCTCCCCGGCGGACTGCGCCTGAAGAGCCGGTGATCGTAGCCACAGGCATGATCCGGCCAGCACCAGGAACAGGACCGATCGCCGACCGCGCACGATCAGGGGGCCC
>CAYSYY010000443.1:0-3678 GCA_964435265.1 uncultured Gemmatimonadota bacterium | reverse complement strand
GCTCGAATACGACAGGTGTTGCGTGACAGGGCACTAGATGTCCCGGGCGCTCTCCCGCCGTCTCGCGGTTGCGGCTGGGGCGGCGTGCGTGTGTTGTGCACTCGCCCCCGTCCCCGGCCGGGCCCAGACCACGCGTCTGATCCCGATCCGTCGGATCGAGACGGCCCGCGGACGTCCGGCGGCGGCACCGCACCGGACCGTTCTGCCCGGGGAGGCGGCGGCCCGGCTCCGCTCGCGACCGGCCCGGCTGGGGCGAGCGCCGGCTCCGGCCCGCCTCCTGCCCGGTCTGCCGCCGCCGCCGGCGCTCCCCGATACCGTGCGGGTGCTGGTACTGCGCCTCGAGTTCGCGCCCGATGATGATCCGCTGACCACCGGCGACGGCACCTTCGATCTGCGCCCGCTCGAGACCTTTGCGGCCGAGGAGGGGCACGAGATCGACGCCGCCCCGCACGACCGGGGCTTCGCCGCGCGCCACCTGCGCGCCCTGCACCACTACTGGTGGGCGATGAGCGGGGGGCGCCTCAGCCTCACGGCCGACATTTTCCCGAGCGCGGATACCCTGGCCTACCGCCTGCCGCGGCCGATGAGCGAGTACGGCTTCCGGTCGACTCTGGGTGATATCCTCACGGCGATCGAAACGCTGGTGGACGATGCGGTCGGAGCCGCCGCGACCGGAACCGATCCGATCGCCTGGGACGGCTACGAGGCGGTGGTTCTCCTGCACGCCGGCGCCGACTGGCAGGGCGATCTCAACGGCGACACGCCCGCCGATCTCCCCACCGCCTGGGTGTCGCTGGGTTCACCTGTGACGGTGGATGGGACCGGGATCGGAGAGGTCATCATCGTCCCCGAGACGGTGAGCCAGGACGGCTTCGTGGGAGCGATCAACGGCGTGTTCGCCCATGAATTCGGACACCAGCTCGGCCTGCCCGATCTCTACGACACCGTCTCGATGAGCCCCGCCGTCGGTCTCTGGGCGCTCATGGACACCGGAGCTGAAACCGGCGGCGTGCTGGACGATCTATACGTCTGGGGGGTGCTCCCGGCGTCGCTCTCATCGTGGGCCCGGCTCTGGCTGGGCTGGACCGTCCCGGCCGTGCTGGGACCGGGCGGGGAGACGGTCCTGGCGGCTTCAACCGCCCTCGACGGCATCCATAACGCTCCGGCCGCCCCGCACCTGGCGCTCGTACCGGCGGGGGAGGATCAGGCCTTCCTGGTCGAGCTGCGCGCCGACGATCTCGACGGCGATCCCGGGGTCTCTCTCTTCTGGGACGGGGGAGTGATCGACGGCACGGCCCGGCTGGTGGGTGACGAGAAGGTGCGGACCTACGAGTACGACGCCCTGCTGCCCGCCGGCGGGGTGCTCATCTGGCATCTAGACTCCGCCGTGGCCGCGGCCGATCCCGACGGCGACGGATCCACCCGCTTCAGTGCGAACACCCTGCAGGCGGACCGGCTCCGCCGCTTCCTGGATATCGAGGAGGCCGACGGGCTGCAGGAACTGGGCTGGGTGCCCGGATATCTGGGCTCGGAGACCGACGTCTGGCTGGCCGATCCGTCCGGTCCCTCGCTCTTCGGTCCCTTCACCCGGCCCTCCTCGGCCTCCTGGACCGGCGCCTTCACCGGGCTGGAACTGACGATCCATGACCATCCCTCACCCCTGGCGGTGATCCTGCGGGTTAACGTGCGCAGCGCATTTCCGTCGTGGTCGGCGCCGCTCCCGGGCCGCGGGAGCGCGGTGAGCGTACCGTGGCTGATAGATGCCGATCTCGACGGCCGGCCGGTCGTGGCCGTGCTCGATTCCGCTGGCGGTCTGCACCTGTTCGATTCCGACGGCGCACCGCGCGCGGCCAATCCGGTCTGGACGGCGCCCGAGGTCCCCGCCGCCCCGCTCTCCCTGGCGGGGACGTCCTTCGTGGTGGCCGCCGGCACAAGTCTCTTCTGGTTGACCGAAGACGGATCCGAAGACGCGGTCGTTGAGCTGGGGCGGCGGGCGGCGGGCCGGCCGGTCGGTTTCCCCGGGACCTCCGGCGGACCGGGCGTGCTCGTACCGCTGGAGCAGGGACGGGTGGTCGAAGCCGACCGGAACGGGATCATCGACACCTGGGTGCTCGGAGCCGAGGTGGGGGCGCTCCTCTATGCTCCTCCCTTCACCGGGCGGCTGGCGGCGGCCGGAGGGGTGCTCAGCGCGCTGGAACCGGGCGGCGGGTCCGTGCCGCTCTGGACCGGCGGAACCGACCTCACCTGCCTGTCCCTCGGTGCCTGGGACACCGGCACGGGGACGGGCACGATCGGCCTGCTGGACGGCGGCGGGCAGCTGACGGTTCTCCGGCTGGCGGCGGGGGGCGTATCGGCGGTGGTCCTGCGGACGGTTGCCCTGGACGAGCCGCGAGGACCGATCTCGCTCCTCCCCCTCCCCGGCCCGGATGCCCCCGCTTTCGTCGTCCCGACCGCCGGAGGGGTGCGGGCGTTCGACGCCGCCGGGCACCCCCTGGCCGACTGGCCGCCCGATCCCGGCGGGCGGGCGGCCGTGACGCCGCCGCTGCCCGTCGGACCGCTCCTCTCCCTCTCCGACGGCGTGAGCTGCAGCCTGACCGACGCCGCCGAACTCCTCTTTCTCGATCGCTGTGCCCGGCCCCTCTTCGGGGGCGCCCGGATCCTGCCGGCCGCTCCCGCCGCCGCACCCTCGATCGGCGGCGGGGGAGGGGTGCAGTACCCCGTGCTGCTGCTGGCCGATCGGGACAGTCTGCGGGTGCTGGCGCTTTCGCTGGCGGAGCTGCGCGGCCTCTCCCCGGTCTGGGCCGGACCGGAGGGCGGAGTCACCGGTCGCGGTGCGCCGCAGGGGTACCTCGACTCCCTCCCCGTCCTCGACGACGCCTGGGTAACGGATTTCTACGTCTACCCCAATCCCGTCCGACGGGAGTGCCGGCTCCGGACCGAAGGGATCGAAGGAGAGATCACCTTCCTGGCCTGGACCTCGGTCGGCACGTTCGTCGGCGAGATCGGGACCCTCTCGGCTCACGGCGGTATCGCCGAGCTGCCGTGGGAGGTGTCGGATCTCTCCCCCGGGGTGTACCGGGTCGTGGCCGAGGTCCGGGAGGGATCCGGATCGGGAGGGGTTCGGCACCGTTACGCCTTCACCGTGATGGTGGTGCGGTGAAGCGCCGCGGGCATCAACGGGCGCAACGACGCCGGTCGGGATGCGGTGCCGCTCCCGGGCCGCGGGTGTTGCGTGACAGGGCACCGGCGGTCGCCGCCGGTCTCCTCCTGCTCCTCCCCGGTCCGGTGATCGCGACCGCCGAGGCCCAGGGGAATCCGAATCCGCCCCGCGGCGATGCTCTGATGCTGAGACAGCTGGTCCGTCTCCCCGGGGAGGTCCCGGGGCCCGCCGGAACCACCGCTGACACCGGCCGCCGGATCGGGCGGGCGGCTCTGGCCTCCCTCCTGCTCCCCGGGACCGGCCAGCTCCTGACCGGGCGCCGTTGGGGCTGGGGGCTGGTGGGGGTGGAGGCGGTGCTGATCGGCAGCGGGCTGAACGCCCGGTCCGAGGGCCGGCGCCGCCAGGATGCCTACGAGGCCCTGGCCGATGCGCACTGGGACGCCGGGCGCTGGCTCACCCGGCTGTCTTTCTATGAGGACCTGACCGGGCAGCCGTGGCCGTACGACCACCACACCCTG
>CAYSYY010000442.1:0-3683 GCA_964435265.1 uncultured Gemmatimonadota bacterium | reverse complement strand
AGCCAGGCAGAACGTCCGCTTCCAGCTCACCGAACGCGGGGCGGTCCTGGAGTCGAGCGCCACGGTCACGACCGCGCCGACCGCACCCCCCGAAACCTACGTTTTCGACCGGCCTTTCCTGCTCATCCTGATCGAGGAGGGAGCCGCCCAGCCCTACTTCCTGCTCTGGATCGCCAACGCCGAACTGCTCGCCCGGGTGAAGCAGGTCGCATCAGGCCTTTGAGGGGAATGGTGAGGACATGCTGGCACCGCAATCAGGGCGGTCGAGCGGAATGATCACGGATAGGTGAAACCCGCGACGGACGGTCGGATCCGCCACACCACGATCCGGGGAGCGCCGGTCTCGGGATCCTCTTCGACCGCAGTCAGCAGGCCCCGGGTCAAGCCGGTGCGGCCGCGCCGGTCGGTCGGCAGGCGGGTCATCCCCAGGTACTCCCCCTCGCAGCTCAGCACCCGGTAGAGGATCGCTCCCTCTTCGGCCGTTCCCGGATCCATCGCCCAGGCGGGGATACGGATCCAGAGATATCCGCCGTCATCGATCTGGAGCGAACCGTTCTCCTCTTCCCCCCAGTACCCTTTGGAATCCGGGAAGACGATATCGTCCCGCCGCTGTTTCAGAACATCCTTCCACCAGCCCGAGGCCTCGGCGATCTCACGATCGAGCTGCGCGAAGTAGCGGTCCCGGTCGACCGCGGTTACGGGCTGGAGGGGGAGATCGACTTCGATCCGGCGGACGGTCCGCCCTTGCAGGTTGCAGATCGTTAGCACCGGCACGCGTCCGGTGGTGTGTACGATCCCCAGATCGGGGTGGTAGATCATCTGCATATGGGCGACGAAAGGCAGATCTCCGGTCGATCCGATCATGATCTCTCCCACCTGTTGGGTATGGTACTGCCCCACCGAGACCGAATCGGAGACCACGCTCGCGAGCGGCTCCCAGCTGTTTGAATACCGGGTTGCCTGCCGTTGCGTCCACATGATGTCGCCGTCCGAGGGGAGATTGTCCCGCCTCAGCTGCACCAGGTTCTCCAGGACCAGGAATCCGCCTTCGGGCAGCCGGTAGCACCGCGCCGGCTGGAAGAGGCCGTTCCCCTGCGGGAGGGTGACGACCTCGAGGAGACCGCCCCGGGCATTGAACCGGCTGAGGCGGCGGTGAGTGGCATCCCAGATATCCAGCCCACCTTCGCCGGCATGGGTGATACGCGGATGGGTGAACTCCCCCGGGCCTTCCCCCGGCCGGCCGAAGGCGTACCGGAACCGGCCGGTGGAATCGTAGACGCAGATGCGCGAGACCGCGGGGAAATCGGAGGGGGAGGAATCGGGCACGTAGAAATACCCCCGCTCGTCCACCGCCGGAGGATCGCCCCGGACGAGCATCGATTCGACTCTTTCATCCTCCGCGAGCACGACGAGGCGTTCATAGACGAACAGCTCGCCCTCGTACTTCGGCCGGGCCGAGGAACGGGCTATCAGTACGCCGTCCTCTTCGGCCACGATGAAGGTGTGACCAGATTCTTCCCCCGGCGGGCGGGCGCAGGCCAACGCGGCGAGCACCAGCCCCCCCGCCAGGAGCAACTGACAGTCAATCTTCACTCTCGTGCCGGGTTCTCCTGACTGCCCCCGGCGAGGCCCAGGATTTCTCATGACAGTACTTCCTGATTCCCGGTTGCCGCCGACCCACCTGATACACCACTGATACATCACGGCGGCATCCGCGGTTGCAGGGGATTCTGCACTGCCGATAAACACACCCCGCCCCGGATCGATCCCGATAGCGGCGGAACCGCGCTGAGAACGAATCCGCTCAACTCGTGATGAGGAAGAAGATGTCGAGGATCATGAAGATCTGCGCCGTGTTCCTGACCGTCGCTCCGGCCGGGCTTTCGGCACAATCCATCGCCGGCACCCCGGATCTGCTCCTGCAGTACGATCCGACCGGCGTCTTCGGCGTCCAGCTCATCTCCGCACCGCGCGCGGGCTGGTTCGCCGCTGTCCGATTCTCGCTGCGCGGGCCCGAAGGCGTGCGGCTCCCCTACATCCTTCGGATCGCCGACGTCGAGGAGGCCGACGAATTCACCGGCTTCAGCCGCCGCCAGTACCTCAGCGCCGGTCTCGGCGGGGCCGCATCGCTCTTCGACCGGCACCTGATCCTCACCGCCGGCCTCGGTTTCCTGCGGACCCGCCGCTATCGGCAGTACTTCTCCCCCGACGCCCCGGCCTGGCGCCGGGAGTACTGGATCCGCGACGAACCGCGTCAGCGGACAGCGTTGGATCTCACCGCCGGGGCCAATGTGCGGATCGGTCAGATCATCGTCGGCATCGGCTACGGTACGGCGACCGGGAGCATCACGGTCAGGATCGGCTGGTCGGTGGCTGCCGGGCTCACCGGATAGAGATATCACTCCGGAGTCCCGAAGTTCCGCTGAGCCGTGCACGATCCGGACTTGCCGGGAATACAGCCACCCGCTACACTCATCCGTGCCCTCCGACTGTATTCATCCTTCCCCCCGATGACCGCACCGATCGAGGTGTGCCATGGTGTCCCTGCGTTCATTCCTCACCATGCCGGTGTTCCTCTGCTTCACCATCACGTGCGCCCGGGTCCCCGACACCGGCGCCCACCGGTTCTTCCATACCACCGAAGAGGGCGTCCCGACCGCCGTGACGACCGGCGGGCCGAAGTTCGAAGGGGAGCTGTTCAAATATGAGCACTTTCTTACGCTGCAGCAGGATCCGGAGGTCGAGGAATCGCTGCTCACCCATCCCGAGGCCTTCACCCGGGACGAGACGGGCAGGTACTACGTGCTCGACATCTACCAGAGACGGGTAGCCGTCTTCGATCCGGCGGGGCTGTACCTGCGTTCGATCGGACGCCGCGGCCAGGGGCCGGGGGAATTCATGACTCCCGGCTTGCAGTACGTCCGGGATGGGGTCGTCTCGATCTGGGACGGTTCCACTCACCGGACGACCCGGATCACGACCGATGGGACCTTCATCGAGACTATTCCCATGCCGCTCGGTTGCGAATCCAGCCTGAGAGGACTTTTCCATGCCACGAGCGGAGGGTTGATCGGTATTCGACCAGAAGTCGGTGGTGCTGATTCTATCGCCGTTCGGGTCAGATTCTGGGATGCAGAGGGGAACCTCGCAGCCACGGTCGAGACACCGCCTCAACTCCAGGTCGTGAGACGCACCATACCGGGATCTTCACCGACTCCCCCAATCTATATCCCTTTCACACCTCTCCCGACGGCGGTCTGCCGGCCCGGACGCGGCGTCCTGGTCAGTGCGGGACACGAACCGATCCTGTGGTGGTATGGGGAGACGGGCACTCTGGAGAGCCGGATACGCCTGGCCTGTCTCGACAGCACCCTGACCAGGGAAGATCGCGAGCGGTTCGACCGGCTGTGGGAAGAGCGGCTGGCGGAGTCTCCAGAGCGGGCCAGCGAGGTCCGCATCTGGAGTAATCACGCGCTGCTGCCATCGCATCCGGCCTACTGGACATACGCTTTGATCGACGACGCCGGATACATCTGGCTGCGTACCAACGATCAATTCTACTTCGATCTCGTCGTTCCGGAGGGGATGCGACATTATCTGCTGAGCCCGGAGGGAGAGTACCTCGGCCTCACCCGGGTGCCGCCGATCGGCCGGCAGTACGATCAGCAGGTGTACCTCATGCC
>CAYSYY010000441.1:1612-3691 GCA_964435265.1 uncultured Gemmatimonadota bacterium | reverse complement strand
TCGGTACAGCTCGGCACGTTTTGGTACTCCTGCGGGTCACCCCCTCGCGTTTGGGTAGATCGTTCGATGCCAGCGGCCAATCTTGCCGTCACTCGGTTCACCCCCACGCGTGTGGGGACAACCCTAGATATACCATAAAACGGACGGATTCAACAGCCAAAGCCCAGATGTGCGGGTTCACTCAGGCAGATTGGGGCGGGCGATCAGCACTAATCCCTCGAAATCCACCAGTTGGCGCGTGGTGTCGCCATACATCCGCAGCGCAAACCGCTGCTCGGTGTTGGTGGACCAGATTTGCACCACACCACCGTCCTTGCACTTCTTGCAGCACTTCTCCCACAGCCGGTCGCGCACCATGGCCGATACCTGCCCGACAAATACACCGGCGTGCGGCTCGATCAACCAGCGCGTCAGCTCGCCGCGCAGCGACACCGGCACGCTTTCCAGTATCATCACCAACATGTCGATTCACTCCATGATCTCGTCCAGCAGTGGCCCCGGCAAGGCCGGGTCCGCGTCTACATCCCCGTCCTCGTCTGGCAAAGGCGGTTCTTCCTCCATCAGCAGCAAGACGTCGATGTCGGGCAGTATCCGTTGCAGCAACCGGGCGTCGCGGAACATCTGCCGGCAGGCCTGGCGCACCCGCGCTTCCACGCCTTTGTCCGATGCAGCCGCCGTGGCAAAAGCCGCCGGAATGGTGATCTCCGCCTTGTACAGGTCGGCAATATCGTAGACAAACGATAACTGCTTGCCGGTATGGATGAATCCCAGCGCCGGCGAATATCCCCCGGAAACAATCGCCGCGTGGCACAGGCCGTTCAGCAGGGCATTGGCCGCGGAAAGCGCCCGGTTCACCGGATCGCTATTGTGCCAGTTCTGGCGGTCATAACGACGGCCGCGCCAGTGCACGCCGAACTCGGCGCTGGCGGCGGCGTAACATTGCCGGACGCGCGCGCCTTCCATGCCGCGGAGCTGCGGCAGGCTCAAGTCCGGGTCAAGCTCCTCGTCGAAGCGCTTGCGGTACATCCGCGTGGCAATGCGCCGCCGTTCCGCGTCATCACTGACTAACGCGGCCTGGCGCAGCAGCCGGTGGGCTTTGCGGGTTTCGCCCACGCCCTGCGCATAAAAGCGCGTGCTGTCCTCGCCCACCCACAGGATGGTGCAGCCGTTTTCGGCCAGGGTATTGACGGCGGCATGGGTGATGCTGGTACCCGGCCCCAGCATCAGCACCGATAGGGCCGCCACCGGCACCAGGGTCCGGCCCTCGTCATTGAGGATTTCTACGGCCTTCTGTTTCCGCTGGATAACGGACTGGTCCACGTAGAGGTAACTCAGGCTGTCGCGCAGCTTCGGCAGTTCGTGTAAGTCGCGCATCAATGTCCTCCATATCTCTGTAACGATGGGGATACCAAGGCTGGTGTTGAAAAACCAGACGCCTATTCTCACCCCCACGTTCGATGGGGACAGTCCTGATGCACGGCGCGGCCCAAATGTTCAACGCCGGTTCACCCCCACAATTGTGGGGACATTGATCGGTGGTTCATGCCGGTCGAGCGACCGAGAGCAGCCCAAAACCCAGACCCTTGCCGGGGCCAATGCCGCGCTGTAGTGTATCGATGAAGGCCTCCGGGTCGGTCACACGTAGCAGGCCATCAAACTGCACGGCCAGCATCTTCAGGTGATGCCGTTGGGCGGTGTACCCCTGCAGCTCATCCACCTGTTGGGAGCGCACCGCGGCCAGCTCAAAACCGCCCGCTGCGGCTTTCCGTTCCAGCCAAGCGACCTGGTCTTCCTCGCGGAAGAGGCCATGCCGCTTACCGTCCCGCTTGACGGTCGGATTGGCCCGCAGTCGAAAGGCCAGCGGCTGGCCGGCCTGAAAGTCTGAGTCAAACGACTTTATCCAGGGATTGAGCTCGCGACCCAGGTCGAGCAGATAGCCATCTTCAGGGTCGAGCCAGCTCCAGTCGGGACGCGTGATCGACTGCACCAACAGCGTTAACACACCGCTGGCGCGTTCCGTTTCGAGACGGAATAACACCCGCTCATCCTGCGGCAGTTGCTCGGGAAAGGCCCGCATGA
>CAYSYY010000441.1:0-1602 GCA_964435265.1 uncultured Gemmatimonadota bacterium | reverse complement strand
GGTGCATCTGATACAATTCGGCGCTTTCACGCTGTGCGCGTCGCGATCGAGGATTGAGTACCAGGCGTGTCAGGTACATCACAGCACCTCCAGGGTTCGCTCAGGCAGCGGTATAAACGTGGTCCGTACGTGGCGGATGGTAAACCGGCGGTCGGCAAAAGACAGCGGCACATCCGGGCGCACGGCCTCGCCGGATGGGTCGTCCAGCACCAGGCGGATTCGGTCTTCAGTTGTGGCTTGGATCAGAAGCGGATAGGCCTGGAGCGCATCCTCAAGCTCCTGGTCCTGGCGGAAACCGTCCGGCAACCAGATGGGCACGCCGGGCACAAAGGCTTTGCGTCCGAGGAAGAGGGGCCAGACCGGGTCACGCAGCGCGTGGTGACACTGCCGCAACAAATCCGGGTCTCCTTCCAGGCCGACCAGGAAACAGGCATCGGCCAGGTAGTAACGAGTGGATGTGATTAGCTGTTTTCGTTCCACGGTGCCGCTGGCGCGATAGAATCCGCTTTTTCCGGCAGTGTGGTAGTCACGCGCCAACAGGCCGGGCCGGTCCAGGCGCACGCCCATACGCAAAACATTAAATGGGTCCATGTTGGCATCGCGCGGTAGACCCAAGGCCGCGCACAACAGACCGATCACGCCGCTTTTGCTGGGTTCCAGCCCGGTGTCACGCACATCAAACTTGCTCTGCACGCCCCAGGATTGCATCGGCCCGGATAAACAAAGGAGCAGCGTGCTCATGCGACGGTCTCCTGGGGCAGCGCTTCCAGAACCGCACCAATCCAGGCTTCCAGATTGGGGACGAGGGCTTCGTTGAGGTGCTGAAGTTGTAAGCCGTCATCCAACGAAACCGCTGCGGCCATCCGGATTCCAGCCGCGCCGTACACGCGGATCAGGCTGGACCAGTAACCATCCAGCGCCAAAACCGAGGGCGCTACCAGGCCGCCATTGCGTGAATAGACCGGCGTCTCGAAGGCATTGGCCATCGACCAGCACTGCCCATCCTCGCGGACGACGGCCAGTATGAAACTCGGTGGATTCTGTGCAGCGAAGCTGTTCTGCTTACCGGTCGGAATGGCCGCGACCGAGGCGCGCAAAAACGCCTCCACGGTGCGGTGGGCGAGATCCGCGTCGCTGGCGAGATTGCGGCCAAGTTGCCTCCAATCCAGCCGGGCATAGCGGTAGAACGTCGCGCTGTTGAAGCCCGTGATGCCCATCATGCCCGCGCCAGTCTCCTCGCGTTCCTGGCGATCGTCCACCGCGGTGAAGAAGTCAAACTCCATGTTAACCCGGTGCGTAGAGAGGGCATGTGCCACCTGGCAGGCGGCATCCAGGTTCAGTTCGGGTTTAAAGGCCAGCATACGCCCAAAGAGCGCGATGTCCGGCGCGGAGGTGCGATCCCTGGTCTGTTTGATGACTTCTTTAAGCAGCGGGGCAAACGCTTTGTTCTCACCTTTTCGGACATCGCTAAGCACAGCGTTCCAGTTGGTCAGCAGCCACTCGGCAAAGGCACGCAGCTCCTCCTTGCTTAAGTACAATAAGACGCTGGTGCGATTACTCTCTTTATCGATTTTTCCGGAATAGGCTTCGGCAAAGGCAGAC
>CAYSYY010000440.1:306-3698 GCA_964435265.1 uncultured Gemmatimonadota bacterium | reverse complement strand
TGGGATGCCCAAAATCTGATATCTCCGCCCTACGTGATTCCAAGCGAGCCACTTCACTCGGGTAAGGGGCTCTGCGCACATTATGAATAGCGAATCGCCAGTGGGCTCCTTCGATCTCAAGTTCCAGAATAGAACTCGCGATACTGGCCGGAGCCGGAGATTCCGAGACCGTACAGCCTAGTTCTGCCAGGTACTTATGAATGATCGGTATTAGCATTTGTCATTATATTAGCACAGTGCTTATATAAATACAAGCGCTTATCACCTTGTGCCGCAATCCGCTGTTGTGATCGTAGAGGTCTACGAATGAATCCTGTTTCACGGCTCTCTTTTCCGGCTCTCGAACACTATGCGTCAGCTGTCCGTTTTATTGCGTGGGGTCAACACTTGCCGGGGTACGTTCCTGACGTCCGGTTCAGCATCACCATCGTCGGAAGCACTCAACACCGCCCCGATCTTCTCGACCGCCTCGAACAGGCTCCGGTCCGCCAGATGAGCGTATCGCTGTGTCGTGATGAGCTGTTTGTGCCCGAGGATCTTGGCGATCTTGCTCAAGGGTACATCGGCCATGACCATGAGCGAGCCGGCCAGGTGCCTCAAATCATGAAAACGCCAGTCCCTGAGCCGCGGATTGTCGGTTCGGTCCCAGCCGAGCTTCCGGCGGGCCTGCTCCCAGCGGTATCGAGGGAAATGCTCGAAGGGAAGGACATATCCGCTCTCGTGGCGGTCCAGGTTGTTGAGCGTGCGCATCACGCCGGCATTCAGAGGCACGATCCGTCCTTCCCCGGTCTTGCTGTTCTGAGCCCGTACGATCAGGCAGCGGCCTTGCCAATTGATATCATCCCACCGGAGACTCATCAATTCGCCCCGGCGCATTCCGGTCTGGGCAGCGATCAGAACCAGGGGCCGGATCTCCGGATGACAGGCCGCGATCAATTGGTGGAATTCCTCCGGTTCCAGATACCGGTCCCCGAGCGTGGGTTCCTTCAGGCGTTCGATACGTTCGGCCGGATTATCATCCCGGTATCCCCATACCATGGCACGACGCATCATGCTGCTGATCCGGGCGTGATACCGATTGACCGTGGCGGGCTGGCGCCCCGTGCGTGAGAGTTCGGCCAGGAATCCTTCGATGGCCAGGGTATCGATCGCATCAACGAGCACGTCGCCGAAATGCTCCTTTATCTTGCGGACCCGCCCGAGCTCAGTGGATAGAGAGCGGGCGTCTTTGATTTTCAGATAGCACTCGATGTAGATCGGGATGAAATCGAACAGGCGCATCCGGGGCTTTCGTCCGAAGGCCATAAAAGCTGACTCCTGACGGGGGCCGGGCTCAGTTTTGGACCAGTTTTCGGCGGGGGGATCTTCAGGGGATCAAGAATGCGTTGCTTCACCTGGTTGAGCTGGAGGTACAGGTGAACTCGCTTTTCACGGGAATTATAATGGCCCGAAATTCATCCGGGTCAACATTCATATTCTCTTGATGGACCGCTCCAGGTCACTTTTGCGAACCTTCTCCCGCTTCCTCGGGAAACCGTGAGCCCTGCTGCGTTTTCATCCGGCAGCCGGGGTGGTAGTGTCTGAAGTGCAGATCCTGCTCATCAACATGTGACATTGGTATCGTCATATCGTATGATATTTGATGATTATGCCGACACAAATTCCGCATATCGAACGAATCCTGGATCTGGGAGTGCTTCTTGAGGGCAAATCCCATTTCCTTCTCGGTCCGCGTCAGACCGGGAAAACCACCCTGATCCGACACACCCTGCCGGATGTGCCGGCCTATGATCTGCTGGACAGCTCGGTCTTCCTGGAGCTGAGCCGGAATCCCGGGCGCCTGGCCGAGGAACTGCGTGACGATACGCGGATCGTCGCCATCGATGAGATCCAGCGCCTCCCGGAGCTGCTCAATGAGGTCCATCGCCTGATCGAGATGCGCGGTATCCGCTTTCTCCTGACCGGTTCGAGTGCCAGAAGGCTGCGGGGGGGAGAGGTTAACCTCCTGGGTGGCCGGGCACGCACGAAGTACCTGCATCCCTTGACGCATCATGAACTGGGAGACCACTTCGATCTCGTCCGCGCCATCCGGCGGGGAACGATACCGTCGATCTATTTCTCCGCTGATCCGGAAGCCGACCTGTACGCCTATGCCGGCACGTATCTTCAGCAGGAGGTCGTAGCCGAAGGTGCTACGAGGAACATACCGGCATTCAGCCGCTTCCTGCACGTAGCCGCCCTGTGCAACGGTACCATTGTGAATTTCACGAACGTCGGGAATGATGCTCAGGTTCCCCGCACCACCGTATATGAGTACTTCGAGATCCTCCGGGACACTCTGGTCCTGTTCGAACTGCCGGCCTGGCGCAGGTCGATGAAAAGGAAGCCCCTGGTCTCCTCCAGGTACTACTTCTTTGACGTGGGAGTTGTATCGGCCCTGCAGGGGCGCGACCTTCGGCCGGGCACACCGGAATTCGGCCAGGGTTTCGAAACCTACCTGATGCATGAACTGACCAGCTATGTCGATTATCGCTCCGGGGAATCACTCAGCCACTGGCGGTCCGCCTCCGGGTATGAAGTCGACTTCATTATCGGTGACCACACGGCGATCCAGGCCAAGGCGAAGGGGAACCTCTCCGCCGTGGACCTGAAGCCCCTGCAGAAGCTCGCTGAAGAGAAGAAGCTGAAACGACACCTGTGCGTGTGCCTGGAATCCCGGGCACGGACAGTGGGAGACATCACTGTGCTTCCCTATGGGGAATTCCTGGCTGCCCTGTGGGCGGATGAGTACCGATAGCACGTCTGATCCTGTTCTCGAACAGCTGCTTGCGGAAAACGCTGTCATTCATGCCATTTCGTATGATCTAATGCGATGGTTGTTCTTCACCCTTCGTCAGGCAGGCCAGATATGGAGATATCGCGCAACGATCCCTGCCCGTGCGGCTCGGGACGCAAATACAAGCATTGCTGCATGTGGAAGGACCATGCCCGGCAAGGGAAAGCCAGCCCATTGCTGAGCAAAATCTCGCCGGAGGAGATCCGGGGAGCGGTGGAATGGCAGGCCGACGTACTGCCGATACCCGCCTGTATCGAGGATGAACCTGAGGGGCGTCCGGTCCTGGTCCTGGTGACCGCTGAAGGTTACGCCCTGCATCACATCACCCTGCCGTCTCTTCCCGGTGACGCGGCACGTGTCGCCGAGACGCTGGCCGGGGCCGTGCGGCAGATCACCGACCACCTGGGAGCGGGTCCCGAACGCCTGTTGGTGCGCCATGCCGGGGTGGCCCGGGAACTGCGCAACCGTCTGCCGCATATCGCCACCACCTCCTCCGGCAGGCTCGACCAGATCGACCAGATCTATGCCATGATTATGGGGCAATCCGGCCAGGATA